>JANQGL010000058.1 GCA_028277325.1 Magnetospira sp. | reverse complement strand
ACCGGCAGGCGGACCAGCAGGGCGTGGTCCGGGTCGAGCGTCAGCTCGACCGCCGGGCTGGCCGCCGGCCCCACGGGCGGCATGGTGCGCGGCGGCTTCGGCGTGGCGCTGGCGGTGAAGCGGATTTCGCTGGTCGCGGCATCGGCGGGCAGGCCGGGCACGGTCAGGACCTGGGTGATCCGCCCCTCCGCCGCGAAGTCCACCGCCTCGCCCGAGCGCCCGCTCAGTGTCGCCCGCCGGATGCGCCGGGTGGCGCCGTCAAGGGCCGAGATCTCCAGCACCCCGGGCGACGTGCTGGTCAGGGTCAGGGCCAGGGTCGTGTCGCCGGTCGCCGTCGGGTCTCCCAGCCGGTCGCGCAGGGCGGCCGTCAGGTCGACGCGCCGCTTGCCCTGGGCGTTCCACCGGTCGGCGGTCACGTCGGTGGCGGTGGTGGGGGTGACGACGCCCTGCTCGCGCCAGACGATGCCGCTGCCCTCGATGGCGAGCTGCAGGTTGGCGGGGACGTCCGGCAGGGCGAGAACGGTGCCGTCCATCAGGTCCTGTTCGTCGCCATTGCCCGTGAGCGCGATCTCCAGGCGTTCCGTGCGCACCTCGGACGGCAGCACGATGTACGAGCGGGAGCTCGATCCATCGGGCGCGGTGAAGGTCGGCGGATACGCAAAACCGGTGCCGTTCCATGTCCGCACCGCGTAGATCCCGAACGCCGCCGGCACCGCCACGGCGGTCACCGTGCGCGGCACCCCCATGTCGACGATCAGGGCCCGGTTGGCCTTGGCCTCGGAGCCGGGCGGCGGCGGAGCGGTGCGCACCTGCCCCACCGCACGGGCCGCGGTCATGGCTGCGGGATAGGCGCTGAGGACCACCGAGACGTCGCCGGCCAGGGTGTTGGCGGGCAGCGTGATCTCCCGCCGCGCCTCCAGGGCGCCCTGCGACAGCAGCACCTGGACGCGGCCGCTTTTGATCAGCGCCTCAAGCTCCTGGACGGCGGACTGTAGATCCTGGGTCGTCACGCCAACGGCGAACTGCGCCGGCTTGTGATCGCCGGCCCCGGCCGCGGCCCCGGTCGCGGCCGACCGGACCGCGACATCCTCTCCCCCGACGCGGCGGTCGACTGCGACCTTGCCGGCGGTGTTGACGTCCGTGTTGACGGCCATGGGACCACACCCCGTCTCAACTGAAGGCCAGGGCGGCCTTCATGGTGCGGAAGGCGGCATCGGAACTGAAATCCGGATTGGTGTCGTCGATCTGCACCTGCTGTGCCTCAAGGCCCTGGTGGAAAGCCGTGCGTTCGGCCTGCGGCATCTCCGCGAAGCTGGCGTATTTGGCGACCCGCTCGCGCATGAGGCGTTCGCCCAGGGGGCCGGAAACGATCTCCTCCATCGACGCCGTTGCCGAGGCGATGCCCAGATGCGGCGCCGGGATGAGGCTGCCCGGCACCGACTGGCGCGGCGCCAGGAACAGATCGACCACCGTGCCGCGCGGCACCTTGGTGCCCGTCTTGACCGATTGAGACACCACCCGGGGCGCGGAAGAGGGCTTGA
>JANQGL010000424.1 GCA_028277325.1 Magnetospira sp. | reverse complement strand
ACGCAGGTCTGGCCGCCTTCCTGGTGCAGGGCGATCAGGTCGGCCGCGTCGATCCCCGGCAGCGCCACGTCCTGATGCGCCTGGACCCGGGCGAGGGCGCGGATGCGGTCGCGCAGCACCGCGGCGGTCTCGAAGTCCAGGGCCTCCGAGGCCGCCTGCATGGCGGTCGCCAGGCGCTGCTGGATGTCCTGGCTGCGGCCCTGCAGGAAGGCGCGCGCCTGCTCGACCAGGTCGGCGTAGTCGGCCGCCGAGACCGCGTCCACGCAGGGCGCCGCGCAGCGCTTGATCTGATACAGCAGGCAGGGGCGGCTGCGCGACGCGAGCACCGTGTCGCTGCAGGTCCGCAACAGGAACGCCCGTTGCAGGACCTGCAGGGTCTGGTTGACCGCGCCGGCCGAGGCGAAGGGGCCGAAATAGGTGCCGGGCCGGCCGTGCGCGCCGCGGTGCTTGACGACGCGCGGGAACGGGTGGCCGCCGGTGAGCAGGATCTCCGGGAAGCTCTTGTCGTCGCGCAGAAGAATGTTGTAGCGCGGCTTCAGGCTCTTGATGAGGTCGGCTTCGAGCAGCAGTGCCTCGGTCTCGGTCCGGGTGGTGACGATTTCCAGGTCCGCCGTCTCGAGCACCATGCGCCGGAGGCGCGGCCCGAGGCGCTCCGGGCGGCCGTAGGCGGCGACCCGGCGGCACAGGCTCTTGGCCTTGCCCACGTAGAGGACCCGGGCCTCGGCGCCGAGCATCCGATAGACCCCCGGCGAGTCCGGGAGGGTGCCCAGGCGCTCGGCGATCAGCCCGGCGCCGCGCGGTCCGGCGGCGGGCCGCGGCACGGACCCGGGTGCGGGATCGTCGGGGGGCGGTGTCGTTGGCCGGGTCATGCGATGGATTAAGGTGTTTCCGCCGACCGGGTCAATGTCCCGGTTCTATCCACGAATCTTGTGGATAAGGTTGTGTGCAAAGCCGGTGACAATGCCGTGACTCGTCGGTGGCCCTCGCATTCTGGAACCTGCCTAAAAAAACGGCAAATACCTAAGGTCTTGTTCTGCATAAAATTTTCTTTTTCGTCATCTAAACGGTTAGGGGTCGGCGGGCCATTTTGGTCCAGGTCGACGGGATCTTAATTTCCACCGCCGCCTGTGCACAACAGCCGGCGGCAGGGTGTTGGAATGATTGGGGAACCGTTCGGGCTCCGGGGTTGGACGGCGCCGATCAGCCGGTCCGGCCGCTGAGTCGCTCGATCTCCACGCCGGCGCTGGTGGCGTCCGGGAACACGTCGAGCTTCTCGATTCGCACCCGCGCCACCCGCACCCGGGGGTCGCCCAGGCAGGTATCGGCCACCCGTTCGGCCAGGGTCTCGATCAGGTTCACATGGCCCTCGGCGACCAGCCGGCGGATGCGGTCGGCCAGCCCCTCGTAGCAGACGACGCTGCGGATATCGTCGTCGAGGGGGGCGGCGGCGGTTTCGCTGACCGCCAGGTCCAGGTTGAGGCGCACCCGCTGCGCGGCCCGCTTTTCGTGATCGTGGATGCCGACGCGGCAGGCCAGGACCAGGTCGCGGATGAACACGTGGCGGGTCGCGGTATGCGCGTCGGCGAACTGCCGCGGCTGAATGATGCGGGCGGGTCCGGCCGTCATGATGGCCCTAGTCCTCCGGGGCGGCGTCGTGGGGGGCCTGGGCCCAGCCCAGGTGCTGGCCGCCGTCCGGGGCTATCATTTGCCCGGTCATGGCCGGCGCGGCAAGGATAAACCGCACCGCATGGCAAATCTCCTCCAGCCCGGTCTGCCGCCGCAACGGCACCGATCGCCACTGGGCGGCGAAGGACTCGGCGCTTTGGCGGGACGACGGCAGGGTCGGTCCGGGACCGATCGCGTTGACCCGGATCCGCGGCGCCAGGGCCAGGGCGAGGGTGCGGGTCAGCGTCCACAGGCCGGCCTTCGACACGGTGTAGGAGGTGAAGTGCGGGGTCAGGTTCCACACCCGCTGGTCGATCAGGTTGACCACGTTGCCGTTCACCCCGTCCGGCAGTCGCCGGTGCATGGCCTGGGTCAGGACCAGCGGCGACCACAGGTTGACGTTCATGTGGCGGTCCCAGCTCTCGCGGGTCACCGTGTCGAGGGTGTCCAGGTCGAACACCGAGGCGTTGTTGATCAGGCAGGTCACCGGTCCCAGGCATTCGGCGGCGCGGCCGACCAGGTCGGACGCCGCCGCCGGGTCCGACAGGTCGGCGCCGAGCGCCAGCGCGCGGCCGCCGTCGGAGGTGATGATGTCGGCGACCTCCTCGGC
>JANQGL010000393.1 GCA_028277325.1 Magnetospira sp. | reverse complement strand
TCGGCGCGGGCCACCAGGATCAGTTCGTCGTACAACGGCACGCCGTGCTCTTCCGGATAGAAGGCGCGTCCCGGGCGGCCGACCAGATCCATCTGGTTCAGCTCGAAATTCCGGTAGGCCCCGATCACCGCGTCCACCTGCCCGGACAGGATCGACGGCGACAGGGAGAAATTGACGTTCACCAGTTCCACGTCGTCATGGCCCAGCCCGGCGCCGGCCAGCATCTGGTCGAGCAGGGCCTCCTCGAACCCGCCGACCGAGAACCCGACCCGCCGCCCCTTGAGGTCGGCGATCGTCTTCACCGGCCCGTCGGCGGCCACCAGCAGGGTATTGAGCGGCGTCGCGACCAGGGTGCCGACCCGCCGCAACGGCAGGCCCTCGGCCACCTGGATATGCAGTTGCGGCTGGTAGGACACCGCCAGGTCCATCTGCCCGGCGGCGACCAGTTTCGGGGGGTCGTTGGGGTCCGCCGGCGCGATCAGCTCGACGTCGAGCCCGGCGTCGGCGAAAAACCCCATCTGCCGGGCGACGATCAACGGCCCGTGGTCGGGGTTCACGAACCAGTCGAGGCTGACCGTGAGCTTGTCGGCGGCGATGGCCGGGGGGGCCAGGACGAAACTGCCGAGAACCATGAGAAATCGAATATACTTCATTGACTTTCCTTTCTTAATCCATGTCGGGATGAGAGTCGGGCTGCCATGGCAGGGCGCGCCGGAGGAGGCGGTCGACGGCGAAGTAGAGGCCGACCGAAAACACCGCGAGGATCGCCAGGGCGGCGAACATCAGGTCCACCTGCATGCGCGCGTTGGCGTGCAGCATCAGGTAGCCGAGGCCGCGCGAGGCGCCGACCCATTCGCCGACCACGGCGCCGATCGGCGCCACCGCGGTCGCCACCCGCAGGCCGGACGCCAGGGCCGGCAGGGCGGCCGGCAGCCGGACATGGCGCAGCACGGCGCCGCGCGTGGCGCCCATGGTGCGGGCCAGGTCGATCCAGCCGGGCTCGGTGCGGCGCAATCCGTCGAGGAACGCGGCGGTGACCGGGAAGAAGATGATCAGCACCGCCATCGCCACCTTGGACGCCAGTCCGTAGCCGAGCCACAGCACCAGCAGCGGCGCCAGGGCGAACACCGGCACCGCCTGCGACACCACCAGCACCGGCAGCAGCCAGCGCCGGGCCGGGCGCGCGGAGGCCATCACCAGCGCCGCCAGGGCGCCGAGCCCGGTGCCGATCCCCAGTCCGAGGACGATCTCCAGGGCGGTGACGGCGGCGTGCGGCAGCAGGCGCGGGGCTTCGGCATGCAAGGCCGCGGCCACCGCGCCGGGGCCCGGCAGGATGTAGGGCGGGGCGCCGGTCGCCCAGACGACGCCCTGCCAGATGGCCAGCAGGCCGCCGAGGACGGTCAGGCCGCGCAGCGGCGGGGTCATGATGCGGCCTCCGCGAGGCGCGCCAGGAGATCGGCCTGCAGGGCCAGCAGGCGGCGATCGTCGGCCTGGCGCGGCGGGTCGCCCGGCGGGTGCAGAGGGGGGCCGAGAGCCGCCGGACGGCCGGAGAGCACCCGCAGGTCGTGGCCCAGCCGAAGGGCCTCCAGCGGATCGTGGGTGACCAGGAGCACCGTCCGGCCGGTCAGCAGGTCGGCCGCCAGGTCCTGCAGTCTCAGGCGGGTGATGGCGTCGAGCGACGCGAAGGGCTCGTCCATCAGCACCACCGGGCGATCCTCCATCAGGGTGCGGGCCAGGGCCACCCGCTGCCGCATGCCGCCGGACAGGGTGCCCGGCGCGGCGTCGCCCTGGCCGTCGAGGCCGACCCGCGCCAAAAGGCGGTCGGCCTGCCCGCGCGTCGCCGCGTCGACCGGTCCGCCGCGCAGCCGGAACCCGAGGGTGACGTTGTCGCGCGCCGACAGCCAGGGCAGCAGCAGGTCGCGCTGCGCCATGTAGGCGACCCGTCCGGCCAGCGGCTCGCCATCCTCGGCCGCGATGTCGGCGCCACGGCCACGGTCCAGCCCGGCGATGAGCCGCAACAGGGTGCTCTTGCCGACGCCGCTGGGGCCCAGCAGGCAGGTCCAGCGGCCGCCCGGCAAGGTCATGCGCAGGTTTTCGAACAGCGGCCGGGCGCCGAGCGACAGACGGTCGACTCGAACGCGCACGGAGGGGGAGGGAACGGGGGCGTTCATCGACAAGCGTCCCTACGCCGGTACGAACCGGATCAGGTTCAAGGGGTCGTCGCCCTTCGGCGACCTCTCAGCCGGAACCGCCGGCTCCCCCCGCACATAAGCGGTGTCAGGTCGTAACTATGACGATCCGGCGCGCCCGATGCAAGGCCTGAGCGGGTCGCCTGGCCCGGGCGGGATCAGGTCAGCGGCACCTGCAGCGTGGTCAGGCGCAGGCGCTTGACCAGCAGCCGGATCAAGTCGCGGATCAAGGGCGTGCTGCGCGCCAGGTTGTCCGCGAACAGGTCCTCCGGCAACACCAGGCAGACGGTGTCCTCCAGGGCCACGGCGCGGGCCGAGCGCGGGGAGTTGTCGACCAGCGCCATCTCGCCGAACAGGTTGCCCTCGCCGAGGAAGGCCAGCGTGGTCCGTCCCTCGCCCTCGACCTCGCGCGAGATCTCGACCAGGCCCGACTTGACGATGAAGATCTCCGAGCCGGGATCGCCCTCGCGGAACACCACGTCGCCGCTCCGAAAGCTGCGGGTTTCCAGGGTGTCTTCCATGCCGGGCCTCGCGGTGTATAAGGGGGGAAGCCGTGCCGCATCGTGGGGCCGTCAAGTATAGGAAAAACCGTCTTGTCAGGTAAAGAACCTGCGGTTCGGGGGTCGGGTATGAACGCGCCCGCGCAGCGGGAGGGCCCTTGGGCGCGGCAGGCGCTGGCGGGTGCCGCCGCCCTGCTGGTCGGGCTGGCGTTCGGGATGGCGATTGCCCAGACGCGCCTGCCCACCGACCACCTGACCGTGGTGACCGGGACCGGCCGCCACCTGTTCACGGTCGAGGTCGCGCGCACCCGGGAGCAGCGGATGCGCGGCCTGATGTTCCGCGAGTCGCTGCGCGGCAACGCCGGCATGCTGTTCGATTTCCGGGTCGATCGGCCGGTCGGCATGTGGATGAAGAACACCCTGATTTCCCTGGACATGCTGTTCATCGACCGGACGGGGGCCATCGTGAAGGTGGCGCATTCGGCGAGTCCCGGCGATCTTCGCCTGATCGAATCCGAACGGCCGGTGCGCGCGGTGCTGGAAATCCCCGGCGGGCGCGCGGCGCACCTGGGCGTCGCGGTTGGGGATCGGGTCGAGCACCCCATGTTCGGGCGGGCGGCCGAACCGCGCCCGACCACCGCCGAGTGACGGTCGGCGCGAGCGCGCGGACGGGTGGACAACGGGGTTGCCTCGCCGATCCGGCGACCCTACAGTCCGATCCAGCGTCGGGGAGTAGCTCAGCTTGGTAGAGTGCCTGCTTTGGGAGCAGGATGCCGCTGGTTCGAATCCAGTCTCCCCGACCATTCTCTTTAAGTTATTGAAAAATAAACGGCGGGCCGTTTGGGGAAAGCGCGTATATTGCTCAAGGCTGATGACGGGTGGAGCGACGCCCGGATCGTAGACGCTCTGGAAACAAGTCGTCGGACAGTGGAACGTGTGCGCAAGCAATTTGTAGAGGAAGGTCTGGACGCTGCGATCGGCCGCAAGAGAAGAGAGAAACCGCCCATAGACCTTGTTGCCGAATGGCCCCCGATTAGCGACATGAGGCAACCATCCGGTGATTTCTGCCCTCAGACGGCATTGTCCTCGCGCGATCGCCTCGGTTCA
>JANQGL010000390.1 GCA_028277325.1 Magnetospira sp. | reverse complement strand
GGCCGAGTAACCCCGCCGCCGCTCAGCGGCCGATCAGCAGAGCCCGGAAATCGTTGACGTTGGTGCCCGTGGGGCCGGTGAAGAGCAGGTCCCCGAGGGCGTCGAAGGCGGCATGGGAGTCGTTGTCGTCCAGCAGGGCCCGGGGATCGCGGCCGGCGGCGCGCAGGCGGGCGCAGGTCGTCCCGTCGAACACCGCGCCGGCGTTGTCCTCGCTGCCGTCGATGCCGTCCGTGTCGGCGGCCAGCCCGAACACGCCGTCCGTGCCGTCGAGGGCCAGGGCGGCGGCCAGGGCGAACTCCGCGTTGCGCCCGCCGCGCCCGGTGCCGCGCAGGGTGACGCTGGTCTCGCCGCCCGACAGCAGGACGATCGGCCGGCGCCCGCCGCTCGTCGCCAGGGCCAGGGCCGCGTGCTCCCGGGCCGCCTCGCGCGCCGCGCCCTCGACCCGGTCCGACAGGAGGATGGCCTCAAGGCCCAGTCGGCGCGCGGCGTCGCGCGCCGCCTCCAGGGACAGCCGGGCCGATCCGACGATCCGCACGGTATTGCGGGCAAACCGCGGGTCGTCCGGATCCGGCAGGCGCGCCGCGTCCGCCAGAATCGCCGCCCGCACCCGGGCCGGCACCCCGAGGCCGAAGCGGTCGATCACGCCCAGGGCGTCGTCCCGCGAGGCGCGGCCGGGAACCGTCGGTCCGGAGGCCACCAGCTCCGGGGCGTCGCCCGGCACGTCGGGCAGGATCAGGGTGGCCACCCGGGCCGGCGCCGCCCGCGCCGCCAGGCGCCCGCCCTTGACCGCCGACAGGTGCCGACGGACCGTGTTGACGTCCGAGATCGGCGCCCCGCAGGCGAGGAGTTGCCGGGTGACGGCGATCTTGTCGGCCAGGGTGATCCCGGGCAGCGGCGCCGCCAGCAGGGCCGAGCCGCCGCCCGAGATCAGGGCGATCACCAGGTCGTCGGCGGAGAGTCCCTCAACGAGACCGCACAGGCGCTGGGTGGCCTCCAATCCCGCCGCGTCGGGCACCGGGTGCCCCGCCTCCGCCACCTCGATCCGGTCCGGCCGCGCCCCCGTCGCCGCATGGCCGTAGCGGGTGACGACCAGTCCGCCGAGCGGCCCCGGCCAGCGGGCCTCGACCGCCGCCGCCATCCCGGCCGCCGCCTTGCCGGCCCCGACCACCACCGTGCGCCCGGCCGGCGGCTCCGGCAGGGCCGGCGGCACGACGCGCGCCGGATCGGCCGCCGCCACGGCGGCGCGGAACAGGGTTTCGAGGATCGTGCGGGCTTCGGTGCGGGATATCATGGAGACGACCACCTCCCCTCTCCGTCTCCGGAGAAACCGCCGCCGTTGGAAGAGTCGATCGGCGTGGTGCGGTTTGCCCATGATCCACCTCCCTTCAGAGGCAATCACAAACCACAGAACATAGGGAACACCTCCCGATCCACATCAAATCAAACGCGAAACGCTTTAGCTGCGTGCCAAGTCGTTGATATCATGTTCTCAGCCATCGTTTCTGACACAGCAGGATTAAGTCTGGTTCTCAATGCCATGCTCGCATTATAAGCTGATTCCATGCCGAGCATAACGCAAACGAGGCCAAGCCGTTCCAATGGAGAGCCGACCCCGATGAGATCATCGCCGCCAGAAACAGAGGGTTCCAAACGTTGGAATCAATCCAGTAGGTGAGACCGGGCGAGATGTCCCGCGCCCCGCCCCCGATGACGTGATCCGCTCCCGGTCCGGCGGCGCAACCACCGGCCGCCGGTCCCGTACCCGTCAGCCGTTCGAGGGACGATGTCGACCGAGACCCCTTCGGCGCCCGGTGAGGCGCTGCACCGCTCCGAAAACCGCCGGCTCCGCGCCTCGGACGTGGTTCTTTTGTGTCTGGCGGCGGGCCTGGGCGCCGTCGCCCTGACCGTCTCCGGGGGCGCCCCCGCGAAGCGCGTCGCGACCGCCGACCTGGCGGCGCGGCTGGGGCTGACCGACCTCGCCCTGTTCACCGAGGCCCGCTACACCCGGCACCCGTCGATGGCCGACCTGCATTCGGCGTTCCAGGACCATCCCCTGGCCCTGGAGCATTTTCCGAGCGGATCGCTCGTCGCGCCGCCGGACCGGTGGGGCGCCGCGCGATGAGGACCTGGATCGAGCGCCACCGCAACATGGTCGACGTCACCGTCGCCTCGCTGGGCCGCCGCCGGGCGCGCAACCTGGGGCTCCTGGCCGTCTACGCCC
>JANQGL010000389.1 GCA_028277325.1 Magnetospira sp. | reverse complement strand
TGAACCGAGGCGATCGCGCGAGGACAATGCCGTCTGAGGGCAGAAATCACCGGATGGTTGCCTCATGTCGCTAATCGGGGGCCATTCGGCAACAGGCTCATAGGGTTTCTGAATTCATTAATGAGTTATTGATGTGTTGTCCGGAGGATAATTCGAGATGATCGCCGTCTCCCTCGATCCGACCATCCTGCGCCGCTACGACATCCGGGGCATTGTCGACGACACCCTGACCGAGGACTCCTATCGCGCCATCGGCCGTGCCTACGGCTCCATGCTGGTGCGGGCCGGCGGGCGGACGGTGGCGGTGGGTTACGATGGGCGGACCCATTCGCCGCGTCTCGAAGCGGCCCTGGTCGACGGCTTGTCGGACTGCGGACTGAAGATTTGGCGCTGCGGCCTTGGCCCCACTCCGGCCCTCTATTTCGCCGCCAAGGCCCTGGAGGCCGATGGCGGGCTTCAGGTCACCGGATCGCACAACCCGCCCGACACCAACGGCGTCAAGATGGTTTTCCAGGGGCGTCCGTTCTTCGGCGACGACATCGCCGAGCTGGGCCGGGTGGCGGCGGCCGGGGCGTTCGAATCCGGCGGCGGGCAGGTGGTCGACCGCCCGGTGGAGGACGACTACGTGGCGCGCCTGCTGGCCGATGTCAAACCGGGGCGCGCCCTGCGGGTGGCCTGGGACCCGGCCAACGGGGCGGCCGGTCCGGCGATCGAGAAACTGGTCGAGGCGCTGCCCGGGTACCACGTGGTGATCAACGCCGAGGTGGACGGCAGCTTTCCCAACCACCATGCCGATCCCACGGTGGAGGCCAACCTGGCGCAGCTCCGCCAGGTGGTGGCCGAGGAGGAGTGCGACCTCGGGCTGGGCTTCGACGGCGACGGCGACCGCATCGGGGTGGTCGACGGGGCCGGCCGGGTGCTGTGGGGCGACCAGATCCTGATCCTGCTGGCCGGCGAGATCCTGGCCCGCCGGCCCGGCGCCACCATCATCACCGAGGTCAAGGCCAGCCAGGCGTTCTTCGACGAGGTGGCGCGCCTGGGCGGCAGGCCGGAGATGGGGCCGACCGGGCATTCGCTGATCAAGACCCGGATGGCCGAGACCGGAGCGCCGCTGGCCGGCGAGATGAGCGGCCATATCTTCTTCGCCGACGGGTACTACGGCTACGACGACGCCCTCTACGCGGCGGTGCGCCTGCTCAACGTGGTGAGCGCGGCGGACGGCAGCCTGGCCGACCTGCGCGACGCCCTGCCGCGGATGGTGAACACCCCGGAAATCCGCGTCGATTGCCCGGAGGCGCGGAAATTCGCCGCCATCGAGGAGGTGAAGGCGAAACTGGCCGGGCGGACCGACGTCGAGATCGTTGACATCGACGGCGTGCGGGTCACGTCCCCGGAAGGGTGGTGGCTGCTGCGCGCCTCCAACACCCAGGCCGCCATCATCGCCCGCGCCGAGGCGGCCACGGCCGAGGGTCTCGCGGCCCTCAAGGCGCAACTGGCGGGGCACCTGGCCGGCGTGGGCCTGACCCCGCCGCCGGAACTGGACTGACGCCATGCTCGACGCCCTCCGCAATACCCTGCCGGTGGCCCTCGGCGGGTTCGATCCGGCCTCGATGCGCACCGGCCTGGTGATCGTCGACGAGGTGAACGGATTCGCCAAGGTGGGCTGCGGCCCGCTCGCTCCGCAGGCGCCCAACGCCCAGGTCGACGCCATGGTGGACGAGACCGACCGTCTGGCCCGCCGGTTCGTGGACGAGGGATGGCCGGTCGCCGCCTTCCTGGACAGCCACCATCCGGACAGGCCGGAACCGCCCTATCCGCCGCACTGCATCGCCGGGACCGGGGCCGACGAACTGGTGGCCGACCTCAAATGGCTGGAGGACGGGCCGGGGGTCGCCCTGATCCGCAAGGACTGCATCAACGGGTTCGTCGGCGCCATCGATCCGGCGACCGGCGCCAACCGGATCACCGGGTGGATCGCCGATGGTGATCTGGAGGCGGTGCTGGTGGTCGGCATCTGCACCGACATCTGCGTGATGGACTTCGTGCTCACCCTGCTGTCGGCCCGCAACCACGGGCTGGCCGGGCGGCTGGCCGAGATCGTGGTCCACGAGCCGGGCTGCGCCACCTACGACCTGCCGAAGGACGTGGCGCTGTCGCTGGGCCTGCCGGAGACGGCGGCGCATCCGCAGGCCGAGGCCCATCACATGGGGCTCTACATGATGGCCTCGCGCGGCGCCCGGCTGGTCGATCGGCTGGGCTGATCCCGATGGCCGACCTGTTCGTTTACGGGACCCTGCTCGATCCGGAACTGTTGCGGCGCATCCTGGGGCGCGACATCCGGCGCCTGCGCATGCGGCCGGCCAGCGCCGGCGGGGTCCGCAAGATGCGGGTCAAGGGGCGGGCCTATCCGACCCTGCGTCCGGATGCCGGGGCGACGGTCGACGGGAGGCTCGTCGAAGGCCTCACGGCCGGCGACATGGCCCGCCTGGGACGCTATGAGGGACCGGAGTACCGCCTGGTCGACCTCGACGTGCGTCTGGGCGACGGCGCCACGCGACGGACGCGGGCCTACGCGACGCGTCCGGGGGTGCCTGTCGTCCCGATGTGAGGGGCGGGCCGCGTCGGCCGGACCTGACCGCCCGTTCGGCATCTCGCGGCCGCGAAAAATATCGTTGACCGGACCCCGTGCACCGCCCTCTAATCGGCCCCGTTCGGTTTTTCGGCGTTTACCCCCCCCAAGACCGGCTTCGGCGCCCGCTCGGCGGCTGAAGGGAGGTTTCGTGCGGTTGTCCTTCGCTCTCGGCCTCATGCCGGTGTGCCTCGCCTTGTTTTCGACCAACGCCCGGGCCGCGACGGATGCCGCGGAGCACGTGCTCGACCTGACCGGCAGCGGCGTCGGCGTTGCCTGCATCGCCATCTTCGTGGTCGCCTACGGCCTGGTGATGAGCAAGGAATACACGCACCTGAGGAAGTCGAAGCCGGTGGTGCTGGCGGCCGGCCTGATCTGGATGCTGATCGGCATCGTCTACGTGCGGCACGGCCTGCCGCACATGGCGGAGCAGGCGCTGCGTCACGGCATCCTGGAATACGCCGAGCTGTTCCTGTTCCTGCTCGCCGCCATGACCTACATCAACGCGATGCGGGAACGCCGGGTGTTCGACGCCCTGCGCGCCTGGCTGGTCGGCAAAGGGTTCGGCTACCGGCAGCTGTTCTGGATCACCGGGGCTCTGGCGTTCTTCATTTCCCCGATCGCCGTCAACCTGACCACGGCGCTCCTGATGTGCTCGGTGGTCCTGGCGGTGGGCAGGGACTCGCCGAAGTTCGTCATCCTGTCGTGCATCAACATCGTGGTCGGCGCCAACGCCGGCGGCGCGTTCAGCCCGTTCGGCGACATCACCACCCTGATGGTCTGGCAGAAGGGGATGTTGGCCTTCTGGGAGTTCTTCGACCTGTTCGTGCCCTCGGCGGTCAACTTCGTGATCCCGGCGTGGCTGATGCATTTCGCGGTTCCGGCGGTCAAGCCGAAGCCGGGCGGCGAGGCGGTCGCCATGAAGGACGGCGCGTTGATCATCGTCGCGTTGTTCCTGCTGACCATCGCGACCACGGTGTCGTTCCACAACCTCCTGAATCTGCCGCCGGCGCTCGGCATGATGACCGGTCTCGCCTACCTGAATTTCTTCGGCTACTACCTTAAAATGAAGCATCGCCTCGCCATCCGGCACGGAAACGGGGGGCGCGATTTCGGCGGGGAGAAGGAGCCCATCGACATCTTTCGCAACGTGGCGCGCGCCGAGTGGGACACCCTGCTGTTCTTCTACGGCGTGGTGCTCTGCATCGGCGGCCTCGGGTTCATCGGCTACCTGGCGATCGTCTCGGACGGCATGTATGCGGGCCTCGGGCCGACCACGGCCAACGTCCTGGTCGGTATCCTGTCGGCCGTCGTCGACAACATCCCGGTGATGTTCGCGGTGCTGACCATGCAGCCGGAGATGTCGCACGGCCAGTGGCTGCTGGTCACCCTGACCGCCGGGGTGGGCGGCAGCCTGCTGTCCATCGGCTCGGCGGCCGGCGTCGCCCTGATGGGCCAGGCGCGAGGGATCTACACGTTCTTCGGCCATCTCAAGTGGAGCTGGGCGATTGCCCTCGGCTATGCGGCCAGCATCCTGTGCCACCTGTGGATCAACGCTCGGTTTTTCTGATTTAGCAAAAGCTTAAGGTCTTGTTCAGAGGATTGTTGCGAACCCGGCGCGTTCTTCGTTGACCCCGATGGGGTGCCGGGTATCATACCTCCTTTGGGTGCAACATCGGGTGTCGGTTTGGTCCCGAACCGTCTCGCGGAACGAACGCCAGGAGGCAGCATGCGTTATTTCATTCCAGTTATTCTCGCGGCGGCGGGCTTCGGCCTTTTCGCCGATCCGGCGATCGCGATGGAGGCGGAGGCGGGGAGTCCGCAGCCGCTCGACCTGACAATGCACACGGTCGGCGTCGCGGCGATCGTCGTGTTCGTGCTCGCCTATGCGCTGGTGATGGTGGAGGAGGTGACCCACCTGCGCAAGTCGAAGCCGGTGGTGCTGGCGGCCGGGATCATCTGGATGATGATCGGCATCGTCTACGCCAGCCACGACCTGCCGCACATGGCCGAGCAGGCCGTGCGCCACAACATCCTGGAATACGCCGAGCTGTTCCTCTTCCTCCTCGCCGCGATGACCTACATCAACTCGATGGACGAGCGGCGCGTGTTCGACGCCCTGCGCGCGTGGCTGATCCGCAACGGATTCGGCTATCGCAAGCTGTTCTGGATCACCGGCATCCTGTCGTTCTTCATCTCCCCGGTGGCCGACAACCTGACCACGGCGCTCCTGATGTGCGCGGTGGTGATGGCGGTCGGCGCGGGCAATCCTCGATTCGTCGGCCTCGGGTGCATCAACATCGTGGTGGCGGCCAATGCGGGCGGCGCGTTCAGCCCGTTCGGCGATATCACCACCCTGATGGTCTGGCAGAAGGGAATCGTCACCTTCTGGGAGTTCTTCGCGCTGTTCGTTCCGTCGGTGGTGAACTACCTGGTCCCGGCGGCCCTGATGCATTTCGCGATCCCGAACGTGCAGCCGCACGCCAGCGGGGAGCGGGTGGAAATGAAGTTCGGCGCGCCGGTGGTGATCCTGCTGTTCCTGGCGACCATCGCGACGGCGGTGTCGTTCCACACCTTCCTGCACCTGCCGCCGGTGCTCGGCATGATGACCGGCCTCGCCTACCTGAAGTTCTACGGGTACTACATCAAGACGCGCCACCATCAGGTCCACGACAACGGCAGCGCGGACGCGGAGCTGGGTGACGGGCCGTTCGACATCTTCCACAACGTGGCGCGCGCCGAGTGGGACACCCTGCTGTTCTTCTACGGCGTGGTGCTCTGCGTCGGCGGCCTCGGGTTCATCGGCTACCTGGCGATCGTCTCCGACTTCATGTATACCGACCTTGGCCCGACCGCGGCCAACGTGCTGGTCGGTATCCTGTCGGCCATCGTCGACAACATCCCGGTGATGTTCGCGGTGCTGACCATGCAGCCGGACATGTCGCACGGCCAGTGGCTGCTGGTCACCCTGACCGCCGGGGTGGGCGGCAGCATGCTGTCCATCGGCTCGGCGGCCGGCGTCGCCCTGATGGGCCAGGCGCGCGGCTTCTACACCTTCTTCGGGCACCTGAAGTGGACCTGGGCGATTGCCCTCGGCTATGTGGCCAGCATCCTGTGCCACATGTGGATCAACGCGCACCACTTCTGAGCCCCCATGCGGGCGCCCGCCCGAGACGCCGCAAGGGCCGCCGGGACGAACGTTCCGGCGGCCCTTGCGGTTCACTCGACCTCGACCGCGTAGGCGTCCGCCGGCAGGGCCTCGGGGATCAGGCCGCGGCCCGCGAGGAAGGCGGCGAACCGGCTGTAGCGGCCGGAATCCAGGGCCGCCGGGCGCAGCGCGAAACGGGGCAGGGTGTCGGCCCAGGCGCGCCGGTTCAGTTCGTCGTCGAGCGCCGGATCGTGGGCCACGAAGGCGGTCCAGGCGGCGTCCGGATGGTTGAGCAG
>JANQGL010000244.1 GCA_028277325.1 Magnetospira sp. | reverse complement strand
CAGGTCGGCAACTACGGCGAGATGTTCGACCGCAACGTCGGGCCGGCTACGCCGCTCGCCATCGACCGCGGCCTCAACGCCCTGTGGACCAAGGGCGGCATCCAGTACGCGCCGCCGATCCGCTGATCGGCCGGACGGGCGGAGGGCGCTCCCCCGCCCGTCGCGCTCCCTGCTTCCCCGATCCCGTGAACAGCGGAGGAAGGAGACATGGCGACCCCGCGCAGGCAACCCGATCCCGTCTCCCCTTCGCGGCATGCGGCGTGGAACGATCCCCGCGTCCGATCGCTGGCCTTCCAGGCCCTGGCGATCCTGGCCGTGGGGTGGTTCTTCTGGACCATCTTCCAGAACACGCTCACCAACATGGAGAACCGCGGCATCACCACCGGGTTCGGGTTCCTCGAAAACCCGGCCGGCTTCGGCATCCTGATGAGCCTGATCGACTACGACGAAACCTACACCTACGGGCGCACGTTCGTGGTCGGCCTGCTGAACACGGTCCTGGTGGCGGCGCTCGGCATCGCCATCGCCACCGTGGTCGGGTTCGTGATCGGCATCGCCCGGCTGTCCGGCAACTGGCTGATCGCCAAGATGGCGCTGATCTATATCGAGGTGCTGCGCAACATTCCCCTGTTGCTGCAGATCTTCTTCTGGTATTTCGCGGTCCTGCGGGCGCTGCCGACGCCTCGCCAGAGCGTCGACATCGCCGACGCGGCGTTTCTCAACAACCGCGGCTTCTACGTCCCGGCGCCGGTGCTCGGCGACGGTTTCTGGACCGTCCTGGTGGCCCTCGGCGTGGCGGTGGCCGGCAGCCTCTGGCTGGTCCGCTGGGCGCGGCGGCGCCAGGACGCGACCGGGCGCCAGTTCCCCAGCTCCTGGGTGGCGCTGGGCCTGATCGCCGGCCTGCCGGGCCTGGCGTTCCTGGTCGCGGGCGCGCCGCTGTCGTGGGACTATCCGGCCCTCAAGGGGTTCAATTTCCAGGGCGGCACCCGGCTGATCCCGGAGCTGATGGCGCTGCTGACCGCGCTCAGCATGTACACCGCCGCCTTCATCGCCGAAATCGTGCGGGCCGGCATCCAGTCGGTCAGCCACGGGCAGACCGAGGCGGCCTATTCCCTGGGCCTGCGGCCGGGCCAGACCCTGCGCCTGGTGGTCATCCCGCAGGCGATGCGGGTCGTCATCCCGCCGCTGACCAGCCAGTACCTGAACCTGACCAAGAACTCCTCGCTGGCCACCGCCATCGGCTATCCGGACCTGGTCGCGGTGTTCATGGGCACCACCCTCAACCAGACCGGCCAGGCGGTGGAGATCGTCGCCATGACCATGGCCGTCTACCTGGCCATCAGCCTGTCCATTTCGGCCCTGATGAACTTGTACAACCGGGCCATGGCGCTGAAGGAGCGGTAGCCGATGACCACCTTCACCCCCAAGCCGGCCCTGCCGCCGCCGGGCAGCACCCACGGTCCGCTGGCCTGGGTGCGCGCCAACCTGCTGTCGTCGCCGCTGAACATCGCGTTGACCGCGCTGGCCCTGTGGTTCCTGTGGCTGATCGTTCCGCCGATCGTCGACTGGGCGATCCTGTCCGCCGACTTCGGCGGCAGCGACCAGTCGGCCTGCGCCTCCGAGGGCGCCTGCTGGACCTTCATCGGCGTCCGTTTCGACTTTTTCGTCTACGGGTTCTACCCGGCCGAACAGCGCTGGCGGGTCGACATCGCGTTCCTGCTGCTGGGCGCCGTCCTGGTGCCGCAGTTCATTCCCCGCTTCCCGTCCCGCAACTGGGTCGGCCTGTTCGGCCTGACCGGCCTGCCGCTGGTGACGGCGGTGCTGCTGATGGGCGGCGTTGCGGGCCTGGAGCCGGTGGAGTCGTCGAAATGGGGCGGCCTGATGCTGACCCTGGTGCTGTCCTACGTGGGCATCGTGGCGGCGCTGCCGATCGGCGTCGTGCTGGCCCTCGGGCGGCGTTCCGAGATGCCGATCATCCGCATGATCTGCGTCACCTTCATCGAGCTGTGGCGCGGCGTGCCGCTGATCTCGGTGCTGTTCATGGCCTCGGTGATGCTGCCCCTGTTCCTGCCCGAGGGGGTCAACTTCGACAAGCTGCTGCGCGCCCTGATCGGGATCATCATGTTCCAGTCGGCCTACATGGCCGAGGTGGTGCGCGGCGGCCTGCAGGCGATCCCCAGGGGCCAGTTCGAGGCCGCCGCCGCGCTCGGCCTCGGCTACTGGCGGAGCATGGGCCTGATCGTCCTGCCGCAGGCCCTGAAGCTGGTGATCCCCGGCATCGTCAACACCTTCATCGCCCTGTTCAAGGACACCACCCTGGTCCTGATCATCGGCCTGCTGGACATCCTGGCGACGGTGCAGGCGTCGATCGTCGATCCCTCGTGGCGCAACGTGGCCACCGAGGGCTATCTGTTCGCCGCGTTCTGTTTCTGGGTGTTCTGTTTCGGCATGTCCCGCTACAGCCAGGCCCTGGAACGCAAGCTGCACACCGGCCACAAGCGCTGAGGAACCCGAAGAGATGAGCGACATCGCGACATCGGCCGCCAACGATCCGCCGCGCCGCGTCCTGAAACAGGGCGCCGTGGTGATCGAGATCCGCAACATGAACAAGTGGTACGGCGACTTCCACGTGCTGCGCGACATCAACCTGGATGTGCTGAAGGGCGAGCGGATCGTCATCTGCGGCCCGTCCGGGTCCGGCAAGTCGACCATGATCCGCTGCATCAACCGGCTGGAGGAGCACCAGCAGGGCTCGATCCTGGTCGACGGGGTGGAGCTGACCCACGACGTGAAGAACATCGAGATCATCCGCCGCGAGGTCGGCATGGTGTTCCAGCATTTCAACCTGTTTCCTCATCTGACGGTTCTGGAGAACTGCGCCCTGGCGCCGATCTGGGTGCGCAGGGAGCCGCGCCACCTGGCCGAGGAGCGGGCCATGCATTACCTGGAGCGGGTCAAGATCCCGGAGCAGGCGCGCAAGTACCCGGGCCAGCTTTCGGGCGGCCAACAGCAGCGGGTCGCCATCGCCCGCTCGCTCTGCATGCAGCCCAAGATCATGCTGTTCGACGAGCCCACCTCGGCCCTCGACCCGGAAATGATCAAGGAGGTGCTCGACGTGATGGTCGAACTGGCCGAGGAAGGCATGACCATGCTCTGCGTCACCCACGAGATGGGGTTCGCCAAGACGGTGGCCGACCGGGTGATCTTCATGGATCAGGGGCAGATCGTCGAGGAGAACGAACCCCACGCCTTCTTCAACGATCCGCGGAACGACCGCACCAAGCTGTTCCTGAGCCAGATCCTGGCCCACTAGGGCCTGTTGACAATCATCTCGGGAGCCTCGGTTCGCCCTCGTTCTTCCCCTGTCGCCGGCCGTCGAGTGACGGTGCCGCGGTCCACGCCGGTCACACGAACCGTCGCGGCATCCGGAACGGCAGCATCGGCCACACCCAGCGGGTCCGCAGGCGGTCCAGGTCGAGGGATTCGTGGACCGCCGGCGCGGTCTGGCCGAGGAGCCGGGTCTCGATCAGCGAGCGGGCGTAGAACGGGGCGTCCTCCAGGGTCTCGACGATGCGCGGCCGGCCGCCCGGATCGGCCCGGGTGCCGCGCGCCACCTTCCAGCCCGAGGTCGGCAGCGGCGCCCGGGGCGGCGCCTCGAAGTCGCGGCCGTCGCCGCCGCGGTCGAACCGCAGGGCCAGCAGGCGGTCGTCGCCATGGCGCGCCGTCACGTCGTAAAGAGCGGCGGCCTCGCCGTTGCCCAGGTCGGCGCGCGACCAGTCCCAGCGCACGAAGGCGTTCTGCATCGGCTCGCCGCCGCCGTTGGAATCGAAATAGCCGGAACCGCGCCACGAAAGGCGGGGCCGCGCCATCTCCACCTCGATGCGCGACAGCGGGGCGATCGGCCACCAGCGGTGGCGGGCCGCCGAATCGAGGTCGAAGGCGCGGGTGTTGAGGGCCTCCGGGATCAGCCGGAAGCGGCCGCGGATCGGTTTCGGCAGCGGCGCGCAGGTCTCGTCGATCTCGACCCGCAGGCCCTCGCCGTCCCAGTGCAGGCTGCTCGGGCCGACCTGGAAATGGGTCTCGCCGCGCGACAGGGCGGCGCGCCGCCGCTCGGTCATCGCCCAGCGGCCGCCCTGCTCCCCGTAGAGGGCGATGTTGATCGCCACGTGGTTTTCCGGATCGCGATAGCCGGACCAGTGGTAGTAGGGCGAGAACACGCTGCCGATGAAGGCGATCATGGTCAGGCCAAACCGGCCGTCGTCGGACATCCCGTCCACGTACCACCACAGATAGCCGCCGGGGGTCACCTGCGGCGTGAAACAAGGTCCCCGAGCAGGATCCGCGCCGCCGTCCGGCCGGACAGCGTCGCCATGGGCACCCCCGGCCCCGGATGCACGCTGCCGCCGGCCAGGTAGAGGCCCGGAATCTTCGAGCGCGCGCCCGGCCTCTGGAAGGTCGCCCGCCAGCCGTGCGAGGCCCGGCCGTACAGCGCCCCCCCGGTCGCCGGGAACAGCCGGTTGAACTCGGCCGGCGTGGTGCGGACCGGGGTCGCGGTCATCCGCCCGATCGTCAGACCGCAGCGCGCCAGCAGCCCGAACGTCGTTTTCTCGCATTGCTCGATCTCCGTTCCCTCGAAGCCCTTGATATCGCCTCGCGGCGGCGCGTTGACAAGGCACAGCAGGCGTTCCGGGCCGTGCGGGGCCGGGGCGTCGGCCTGGGCGCCGCGATCCTGCGCGCAGATATAGGTGGTCGGTTCGCCGGGCAGGCAGCGGTGCTGGAAGATCTGCCGGAACTCGGCCGGGTAGTCGGAACTGAAGAACACCGTGTGGTGGGACAGCGGGAACCCCGACACCTCGCCGTGGATGGCCCAGGTCACCGCCGACAGCGAGCGCTCGCCGCTCTGCAGGGGCGGCACCGCGCGCGCCGCCGCCGCCCCGAAATGGCCGGCCGCCAGGGACGCGGTGTCGGCGTTGAACACGATGGCGTCGGCCTCGACGACTTCGCCGTCGGCCAGCCGCAGGCCGGTGGCGCGCCGCCGGTCGACCAGGACGTCCTCGACCTCGGCCCGGTAGCGGATCTCGGCCCCCTTGGTCCGCGCCACGGCGGCCAGCGCCTCCGGGATGCGCCGCATGCCGCCGTCGACCAGCCACACGCCGCGCTGCTCCACGTGGGCGATCAGCATCAGGGTGGCCGGCGACAGGAACGGCGACGAGCCGCAGTAGGTGGCGTAGCGGCCGAACAACTGGCGCAGGCGGGGGTCCTTGAACTGCTTGCTCAGGGTGCTCCACAGGGTGGCGTAGGGGGAGATCTCGTTGATGCCTCGAAAGCCGCCGATGCCGGCCCGGCGGACCAGTCCGGCCGGGTTGGTCTGGGTGTTGCGTACGAAGGTGTGTTCGAGCGCCGTCCAGATCCGCTGGGCGCGGTCGCAGAAGTCGCCGAACCGGCGCGCCTCGCCCGGACCGGCGAAGGCGGCGATCGCGTCCTCGGACCGCCGCCGGTCGGCGAACAGGTCGAGCCGGCTGCCGTCGGTCCAGGCGTGGCGGGCCAGCACCTCGGCCGGGCGCAGGGTCAGGTGATCGGCCAGCGACGTCCCGGCGGCGTCGAACAGCTCGTCGAGCACCCAGCGCATGGTGAAGACGGTCGGCCCGGCGTCGATCCGGGCCCCGTCGACCTCCTGCTGGCGCAGCTTGCCGCCCGGCAGGGCCTCCCGTTCGAGAACGGTGACGCGTACGCCCCTCGACGCCAGGTCGAGGGCGGCGGCCAGTCCCCCGATTCCGGCGCCCACTACGGCCACGTGGCGGGTCATCAGGCGGCGAATCCCTTTGTAATGGTCATTGACTCGACGGTAACAAATGTACAGTCTGATTGACATTTCAATAGGACAGAATGGCTTGACACAGGCCAGACGAGGGAGCGCGCCATGGACGTCCGGCAACGCATAGATGACGCAATGGAAGGGGCGGTGGCGCGGACAACGGTCCCGGGCGCTCCGCCGCTCCTGGCGGCGGCCATGCGGCATGCGCTGTTTCCCGGCGGCGGTCGGTTCCGGCCGCGCCTGTGCCTGGCCGTGGCGATGGCCTGCGGCGACGATTGTCCGCCGGCGGCCGACGCGGCGGCGGTGGCTATCGAGATGATGCACTGCGCCTCGCTGGTCCACGACGACCTGCCGTGCTTCGACGACGCCGAGACGCGGCGCGGCCAGACGACCATACACATGAAGTACGGGGAGCCGTTGGCGGTGCTGACCGGCGACGGCCTGATCGTGCTGGCGTTTCAGACCATCGTGGCCGGCGCGGCGGCGCGGCCCGAGCGCATGGTGCGGCTGCTCGACATCGTCGGCGAGGCGGTCGGCACTCCGGCCGGGATCATCGCCGGGCAGGCCTGGGAGAGCGAGCCGACGGTGGACCTGGCGGCCTATCAGCGGGCCAAGACGGGGGCCCTGTTCACCGCCCCGGCCGTG
>JANQGL010000278.1 GCA_028277325.1 Magnetospira sp. | reverse complement strand
ACCCCACCGTGAAGCGCCAGAGCGGATTCCTGATCCCGTCGTTCGGCAGTTCCTCCGACCTCGGACTGGTGGCGCGGATTCCGTATTTCTGGGCGATCGACGAGCAAAGCGACCTGACCTTCGAACCGATCATCACGACCGGCGAAGGGGTGGTCCTGGCCGGCGAGTACCGGCAGCGCATGATGGATGCCTCGTTGGACCTGGAGACCAGCGTCACCCGCAATTCGGACGAGGAAATCCTCGGCCACCTGGACATGGCGCTGCGGGCCGACCTGGACGACACCTGGCGGGCCGGCCTGGACGTCGAGCGGGCCTCCGGCGAGACCTACCTGCGGCGCTACGGCTTCAACACCGAGCAGACCCTGGTGACGCGCCCCTTCGTGGAGGGATTCCGGCACCGCAACTATGTTTCGGTCGAAGCCTTCGCCTTCCAGGGCCTGGCGGCCGACGACGATCCCGGCACCACGCCCTACGTCCTGCCGCTGGCCGAGTTCGCGCATCGCGGCGCGCCGGGTCGGCACGGCGGCCAATCGGAGCTCGACCTCAGCCTGCTGTCCCTGTTCCGGACCGACGGCCGCGACGTGCGCCGGCTGTCGGGGCGGATCGGCTGGCAGTTGCCCTACACCGGCCCGGTCGGCGACCGCTACACCCTGGCCACCTCCCTGCGCGGCGATCTCTACCACGTCAACGGGCACGCGGTCGCCGGCCACGCCGGCACCTATTCGGGCGTGACCGGCCGGGCGGTGCCGGAACTCGGCCTCGAATGGCGCTGGCCCCTGGTCCGCCGCGGACCGCGCACCCATCAGGTGATCGAACCCATCGTGCACGGCGTGCTCAGTCCCTATGGCGGCAATCCGGAAAAGATCCCCAACGAGGACAGCGTCGATTTCGAGTTCGACGAAACCAACCTGTTCAGCCGCAACCGCTTCACCGGATGGGACCGGGTGGAAGGCGGGCCGCGCGTCAACTACGGCCTGCGCTGGGGCATCTTCTCGCCGACCGACGGTCGCATCACCGCCCTGGTCGGCCAGACCTACCGGCCGCACAGGGATTCCATCTTCGCCACCAACTCGGGCCTTGATTCCAATTTCTCCGATCTGGTGGGCAGCCTGCAGCTGTCGCGCGGCGAGTACATCGACCTGATCTACCGGACCCGGATCGACAAGGAGGACTTCACGGCGACCCGCAACGAGATCGACCTGACGGCCGGGGTCGAGGCATTCCGTATGGCCGTGTCCTATCTCTTTTTCGAGAACCAGTCGGGTCAGGAATTCTCGACCCGCGAGGAACTGCAGACCGGATTCTCGTCGCAGTTCAGCCGCCATTGGCGGACCGAGCTCACCACCCTGTTCGATCTCGCCGACAACGCCGACATGCGGTCCCTGCGCAGCAGCCTCACCTACGAGGACGAATGCTTCGAGTTCCGGATCACCTATGACAAGACGCTGTTCCGCGACCGCGATATCGAGCCGACCGACGCCATCTACTTCCGGATCAACTTCAAGACCCTGGGTCAGGCCGAGACGCAGGTTTATTGATCCGACCCGGCCCGGCGGATTATCCTCGCGGCGTCGCCCCCCAGAACGAGGCCGCGCCCCCATGATCCCGCCGCGCACCGCTTTGACCCTCGCGCTCGCCGTCCTGATCGCCGCTGGCCCGGCCGCCCATGCGCAGCAACTGCTGCAGGGTATCGCGGCGGTGGTCAACGACGAGGTCATCTCGGTCTACGACCTGCGCACCCGGCTTCGGATGGTGATCAGTTCGTCCGGACTGCCGGCCCCCGCCGAGGTCCAGGAGCGGCTGGCCCCGCAGGTGCTGCGCGACCTGATCGACGAAAAGCTGCAGATCCAGGAGTCGGAGCGCCAGGGCATCACGGTGACCGAGGCCGACATGGATCGGGCCCGCGCCACCCTGGAACGCCAGAACAACCTCCCGCCGGGCCAGCTCGGTGCCTTCCTGACGGCCCGCGGCATCGACGAGTCGGCCCTCGAATCGCAGATCACGGCCACCATCGCCTGGCAGAAGATGATCGCCCGCCGCCTCGCCCCGCAGATCAACATCGCCCGGGAAGAGGTGGACGAGACCCTGCGCCGGATCGAGGCCGGCGCCGGCAGGCCGGAGCATCTGCTGGCCGAAATCCTCCTGCCGGTGAGCAATCCGCGCGAGGCGCCGCAGGTTCAGCGGGCCGCCGCCCGGCTGGTCGCCCAGATCCGCGACGGCGCCAACTTCCCGGCCTTGGCGCGCAGCTTCTCCAAGGCCGCCAGCGCGGCCGACGGCGGCGACCTGGGCTGGGTGTCGCAGGGCCAGTTGGAACCGGAGCTGGACGCCGCGGTGGCGCGGCTCCAGCCCGGCGCGGTCACCGACCCGGTGGCGACCCTCGGCGGCTATCACGTCCTGTTGCTGCGCGACCGCCGCCTCGGCAAAGGCATCGAGGCCGGCCCGCCGGCCACGGTCACCCTGCATCAGGTCTTCCTGCCGTTGGCCGCGACCGCCGGCGCGGCCGGCGTGCAGGCGGCGGCCGACAGGCTGCGCCAACTCACCGCCGGCGCCGCCTCCTGCGCCGCCATGGATGCCATCGGCAAACGACTCGGCACCGCCATGTCCGGCAGCCTCGGCAGCATCGAGGAAGCCTCCCTGCCGCCGCGCATCCGCGAGGTGGTGTCGCCGCTCGCCGCCGGAACGCCGAGCCGTCCGGTGCGCACCGAACAGGGGGTGGTGGTGTTGATGGTCTGCGACCGCAGCGGCGGCGCGTCGCGCGAGGCGGCCCGCAAGAAGGTCCGCCTGATGCTGGTCGAAAAGCGGGCCAACAAGGCCGCGCAAAGGCTGCTGCTCGACCTGCGGCGCAACGCCAT
Organism: Magnetospira sp.; assembly: GCA_028277325.1. GTDB lineage: Bacteria > Pseudomonadota > Alphaproteobacteria > Rhodospirillales > Magnetospiraceae > JANQGL01. The sequence goes on along the minus strand of JANQGL010000278.1, from coordinate 7,027 downwards.
GGTGGACGTGCGCCTGTGACGGCGGCCCGCGCCCCCTTGGCCCTGACGATGGGCGAGCCGGCCGGGGTCGGCGGCGAGATCGCGCTGAAATCCTGGCTGCGGCGCTCCGATGGCGTGCCGCCGTTCGTGCTGCTCGACGACGCGGCGCGCCTGGAGGCGCTGGCCGGGCGGCTCGGCGTCGACGTGCCGGTACGGCGGACCGCCGATCCGGCCGAGGCGGCCGCCCTGTTTCCCGACGCCCTGCCGGTCCTCGACATGCCGCTGCCGGCGCCGGCCGACCCGGGCCGCCCCGATCCGGCCAACGGCCCGGCGGTGGTGGAGTCGATCGCCCGCGCCGTGCGCCTGGCCCTGGACGGGGCCGCGGCGGCGGTGGTCACCAACCCGATCCACAAGGGCGCCCTGCACCGGGCCGGGTTCGGCTTCCCGGGCCATACCGAGTACCTGGGCCACCTGGCGGGACCGGGGGCGCGGCCGGTGATGATGCTGGCCTGCCCGGAGCTGCGGGTGGTGCCGGTGACCATCCACGTGAGTCTGCTGGAGGCGGCGCGCACCCTGAGCACCGAGGCGATCGTGGAGACGGCGGCGATCACCGCCGACGCCCTGGCGCGCGATTTCGGACTCGCGGCGCCGCGCCTCGCGGTGACCGGGCTCAACCCGCATGCCGGAGAGAACGGCGCGATGGGCGACGAGGACGCCCGGGTGGTGGCGCCGGCGGTGGACAGGCTGCGCGGACGCGGCATCGACGCGCGCGGACCGCTGCCGGCCGACACCCTGTTCCATGCCCGGGCGCGGGCCACCTACGACGCCGCCATCTGCATGTATCACGACCAGGCGCTGATCCCGATCAAGACCATCGACTTCGACGGCGGGGTCAACGTGACCCTCGGCCTGCCCTTCGTGCGCACCTCGCCCGACCACGGCACGGCGCTCGACATCGCCGGCCGGGGGCTGGCCCGCGAGGACAGCCTGATGGCCGCCCTCGCCCTGGCCGCGCGGATGGCCGGCGGGCGGCGGGCGGCGACCGGCGCCTGACCTGCCGCCGTTGCGCGAGGTGATCGCCCGCCACGTCCTGCGGGCGCGGAACTCGCTCGGCCAGAACTTCCTGCTCGACCTCAACCTGACCGCCCGCATCGCCCGTGCCGCCGGGGCCGGGCCGGACATGACGGCGCTCGAGATCGGACCCGGGCCGGGCGGCCTCACCCGCGCCCTGCTGGACCGCGGCGCGGCGGTGATCGCGGTGGAGACCGACGTCCGCTGCCTGGCCGCGCTCGAAGAGGTGGGCGCCGCGCATCCGGGACGCCTGACCCTGATCCACGCCGATGCCCTCGCCGTCGACCTGCCGGCCCTGGCGCCGCCGCCGCGCCGCATCGTCGCCAACCTGCCCTACAACGTGGCGACGCCGCTGCTGCTGCGCTGGCTCGGCGAGACCGGCGCCTACGAGAGCCTGACCCTGATGTTCCAGAAGGAGGTGGCCGACCGCCTGGCCGCCGGACCCGGCGGCAAGGCCTACGGCCGGCTGTCGGTGCTCGTGCAATGGCTGTGCGAGGTGCGGCGGGAGTTCAACGTGGACCGCGCGGCGTTCACGCCGCCGCCCAGGATCATGTCCAGCGTGGTCACCCTCACCCCGCGTCCGCGGCCGCTCGCCCCGGCCCGCCGGGGGGCGCTCGAAAAGGTCACCCAGGCGGCGTTCGGACAACGCCGCAAGATGCTGCGGGCCAGCCTGCGGCCGCTCGGACTCGACCCGGACGCGCTCGGCATCGTGCCGACCCTGCGCGCCGAGGACCTGCCGGTCGAGGACTTCTGCGCCCTCGCCCGCGCCCTGGACGACGCTTGACAGGCCCCCGGCCATGGCCGGATAGTGCGCCCCTTCCCGCATCGGACACCGGCCAGGAACCGCCGCATGCCCAAGACCCCGCCCTTCGTCCCGTTCGTGATCGCCATGGCGGCGGTGGTGACCGCCTCCAACGTGCTGGTCCAGCATCCGATCAACGACTGGCTGACCTGGGGCGCGCTGAGCTATCCGGTCGCCTTCCTGGTCACCGACCTGGCCAACCGCGCGCACGGCCCGGCGGCCGCCCGGCGGGTGGTGGTGGCCGGCTTCGTGGCCGCCGTGCTGATGTCCGTTCTGCTCGCCACGCCGCGCATCGCGCTGGCCTCCGGGAGCGCCTTCCTGGCCGCGCAACTGCTCGACGTGCAGGTGTTCGACCGCCTGCGCCGGCGCCGCTGGTGGCTGCCGCCGCTGGTTTCCTCGACCCTCGGCTCGGTGCTCGACACGGCCCTGTTCTTCAGCCTCGCCTTCGCCTTCACCGGCCTGCCCTGGGTCACCTGGGCGATCGGTGATTTCGGCGTCAAAATGGCCGTGGCGCTGATCATGCTGGTTCCGTTCCGGGTCGCCTACGTCTGGTGGCGGGACGTGCGGACGGCGCCGTCCGGATGAGGAAGGATACCCGCCTCACCACCGCCGGCCGGGCGCCGGAAGACAACCACGGGATCGTCAACCCGCCGGTCTACCATGCCTCGACGGTGACCTTCCCGAGCGTCGCGGCGCTCCGCGACAGCCAGCGCCATTCGCTGGACTCGATCCACTACGGCCGCTTCGGCACCCCGACCACGCGCGCCTTCGAGGAGGCCGTGGCGGCCCTGGAAGGCGGCACCCGCTGCATCTCGATGCCGTCCGGCCTGGCCGCCATCGCCGGGGCGCTGACCGCTTTGGTCAAGACCGGCGACCACCTGCTGATCACCGACAGCGTGTATTTCCCGACCCGCAGGTTCTGCGCCGAGGTCCTGTCCCGTTTCGGCGTCGAAATCACCTACTACGACCCGCGCATCGGGGCCGGCATCGCCGATTGGATCCGCCCCGAAACGGTGGCGGTGTTCACCGAGTCCCCGGGGTCGCTGAGCTTCGAGGTCCAGGACCTGCCGGCGATCGCCGAGGCGGCCCACGCCGCCGGGGCCCTGGTGCTGCTCGACAACACCTGGAGCGCCGGCTACTACCTGGCGCCGTTCACGCTGGGGGTCGACGTCTCGATCCAGGCGGCGACCAAGTTCATCGTCGGCCATTCCGACGCCATGCTGGGCACGATCACGGCGGCCGACGAGTCCCTCTACCGTCGCCTCAAGGCGGCGGTCAGCCTGAGCGGCGTCTGCGCCGGCCCCGACGACTGCTACCTGGGCCTGCGCGGCCTGCGCAGCCTGGCGCCGCGCCTGGCCCGCCATCAGGCGACCGGCCTCGCCGTGGCCGAGTGGCTGGACGGATGCCCCGAAGTGGCGGCGGTGCTGCATCCGGCGCTGCCGTCGTTCGCCGACCACGCCCTCTGGGCACGCGACTTCACCGGCGCCTGCGGCCTGTTCGGGGTGGTGTTCGAGGAGACGGTCAGCGGCGGCGCCCGCGACGCCTTCCTGGACGCCCTGGAGCTGTTCGGGCTCGGCTATTCCTGGGGCGGCTACGAAAGCCTGGCCATCCCGACCAATCCGGCCGCCGTCCGCAGCGCCACCGCATGGCCCTATCGCGGGCCGTCGGTGCGCCTGCACCTGGGGCTGGACGATCCCGAGGACCTGAAAGCCGATTTGCAGGCGGGCCTCGCGGCGTTGCGGCAAGCCGCCTGACCGGGCGCCCTAACCGTCGCGCCGGTCACAGTGGCCGGTCTGGTGGTGGCGCATGCAGCGCCCGACCACCTCGATGGTTCCTTCCTGGATCTCGAACCCGACCCGCCCGGCGGCGTTGCGCAACGCCTCGTCCAAAAGGTCCTCGTAGATTTCCTCGGCAATCCCGCAATCGCGGCACAGCAGGAACCGGGTCACGTGGGGCGCCGACGGCCGGTTGCAGGCGATGAACGCGTTGAGGCTCTCCAGCTTGTGGATCAACCCCTGTTCGAGCAGGAAATCGAGCGCCCGATAGACGGTCGGCGGCGCCGCGTTGCCTTTCTCCCGTTTCAGTTCCTCGAGCAACTGGTAGGCGCCCTTCGGCCGCTGCCGGTCGTCCCACAGGCGTCCGAGGACCCAGCGCCGCAACGGCGTCAGCCGGGCATTCCGGCGCGCGCAATGTTCCTCTGCGCGGACCAGCGCGGTTTCGGGTGTCCAAAGATCATCACTGCGCAGGGCGTCGGCTTGCTGGACCGGATTGGCGGCGGATACGGTCAACGGAACCTCCTTTGGCACTCACGGCCAATCTTGAACGTGCGGCGCGGCGTTTCCGATCGCGGACGCGCGCCGACAAGTATTTTATAACGTCAAGCGCCTCTATTGAAAAGATTTCCCGTTCCGTCCGCCAACTTTCGTTGCGTCAGGCCGGTTGACAAGCCGGCGCGGAGCGACAAAGGTGCCGCCCCGCGTTCGAGAAAAGCACCCGCGAGGAGACCCCGATGAGCCGCGATCCGCTTCGCATCGACGACCTGACATTCACCTCCGACGGCCTGATTCCGGCCATCGCCCAGCAGCACGACACCGGCGAGGTGCTGATGATGGCCTGGATGAACCGGGAGTCGATCAACGAAACCCTCAAGACCGGCCGGGTCTGCTACTGGTCGCGGTCGCGCGGCAGGCTGTGGCGCAAGGGCGAAAGCTCCGGCCAGGTGCAGGCCTTGAAGGACTTCCGCTGGGACTGCGACGGCGACACCCTGCTGCTGCTGGTCGACCAGCGGGGCGTGGCCTGCCACACCGGGCGCCGCAGCTGCTTCTTCCACGCCTTCCGCGACGGCGCCACCGAGGTCATCGCCGAGCCGGAGGTGTCACCGGACGAGCTCTATGGGGCGAAATGACCCGATGGCCGACCGACCGGGATCGGCGCTTCCCTCCGAGGCCGTGCCGGTCACCGTCCTGACCGGCTTCCTGGGCAGCGGCAAGACGACCCTGCTCAACCACCTCCTGGCCGACCCGGCGCTGGCCGACACCGCGGTCCTGATCAACGAGTTCGGCGAGGTGGCGATCGACCACCTGCTGGTGCGCAGGATCAGCGAAACCGTGCTGCTGCTGGACAGCGGCTGTCTGTGCTGCACCGTGCGCGGCGACCTGGTGGACAGCCTGCGCGGCCTGTTCCTGCAACGGGTGCGCGGCGAGGTGCCGGAGTTCCGCCGCCTGGTCATCGAGACCACCGGACTGGCCGATCCGGCGCCGATCCTGCATACCCTGATGCGCGATCCGCTGCTCGCCTCCCGCTACCGCCTGGACGGCATCGTGACCACGATCGACGCCCGGCATGCCGACACGCAGCTGGACGCCCACCCGGAGGCGGTCAAGCAGGCGGCGGTCGCCGACCGCCTGGTCCTCACCAAGGCCGACCTGACGCCGGCGGACGCCGCCGCGGCGCTGACCGCCCGCCTGCGCGGCCTCAACCCGGCGGCGCCGATCCTGCGCGCCGAGCACGGCCGGGTGGCGGCCGGGGAACTGTTCGGGGCCGGCCTGTTCAACGGGCGGTCGAAAATCCCGGATGTCGCGCGCTGGCTCAACGCCGCCGCCTTCGAGGCGTCGCGCGACCAGGTCGGGCATGCCGATCCCGGGCACGCCCATCACCCCCATCCCCACGGCCATGCGCACGACGTCAACCGGCACGACGACCGCATTCGGGCGTTCTGCCTGACCCGTCAGCCGCCGATCGCCTGGACCGCCTTCGCGGCGTTCGCCGACCTGCTCCTGGCCACGCACGGCGACCGCATCCTGCGCCTGAAGGGGATCCTGAACGTGGACGGCGAGGCACGGCCGGTGGCGGTGCACGGGGTGCAGCACCTGCTGCACCCGCCGGCCGCCCTGCCCGGTTGGCCGGATGGCGACGACCGGACGTCGCGGATGGTGTTCATCGCCCGCGACCTGGGCCGCGACGCCGTCGCCCGGCTCTGGGAGGCGGTCGTCGATGTCCGGTGAAGGTGCGCTGCCGGGGCCGGCCGAACCGCGTCGTCAAGCAGGCCGGCGCGGCGCGGCGTTTCCGAGGCCCGGCCCGGCGGCCCGAAACGCCGGGATCAGAATTCCCCGGCCGCGGCGCCCTGCATCATCGCCTGAATGGTCTCCCAGACCCGGATCGCCTCCGACTTGAGGTCCGGCGGCAGTTCCTTGCCGCCGTGGATCATCAGGTCCAGGTTCATGGAGTGCAGCCACAGTCGCCCGTCGAGGCCCTCGACGACGGCGATGCGGCACGGCATGAACCCGGTGTAGGCGTCCCGGTAGTCGGCCATCATGCGGCCCACCTGGGCATCGCAGAACGACATGAAACTGACGTGGCGGTAGGGCTCGCCGGTGATCGCCGTCACCTGCTGGTGGAACGGCGCCTCGCCGACGAACAGGAAGTTCCGCTCGTTGGCGATGCTTTTCAGGGAATCCTTCACGTCCGCCACCGTCAGTCCGTCCTCGACCGGGATGGAATACATCATCGCCACCCCCGGATCCTTGGACTCCAGAAGCCGCGTCGCGAAGGTGACGTAGGCCTCCATGTAGCCGGGATCGAACTCGCGTTCGATCTCGGCGTAGATCGGCCATACCCTGGCGACCGCATAGCCGCCACCCAGCAAGGCAACCACGCCGATGACCGCCAATACGTTCCTGACAACCGCCATCTCGACCTCCCATTTCGCCGCCGTGCCGCGCTCCGGCGCGGTCGCGTTCCCATTGACCGGACGCAGCATACCAGATGTTTTTCAAGGCGCGAAACCCATCCGCCGATCGTTACGGCGCCTGATCGTCCATGGCCGCCAGCAGGCGCAGCGCCTCGCCGGCCGCCCGTTCGAAACCGGTTTCGCCGCGCCCGACCCGCGCCAGGAGATCCGCCAGCCGGGGATCGTCCAGCCGTTGCAGGGCGCGCGTCGCCGCCTCGCCGGCCAGCGCCGCCACCATGCGCCGGGTCCGGGCGTCGCCGTCGAGGGCGCGCGGATGCCCGTCCAGCCAGCCCTGATGGGCATCGATCGCCGCCAGCAGATCGTCGACGCCGGTCCCGTCGAGCGCCGAGGTGACGACCACCGGCGGCGTCCAGGCGCCGGGCAGGAGCGCCGTCATCCCGTCGAGCCGGGCGGCCGTCGCGGCGGCCAGGGGCTGGTCGCCCTTG
>JANQGL010000236.1 GCA_028277325.1 Magnetospira sp. | reverse complement strand
GCAAGATCCGCCAGAACCTGTTCTGGGCCTTCGTCTACAACCTGGTCGCGATTCCCCTGGCGGTGGCGGGGCAGTTGAGCCCGATGGTGGCCGGCGCGGCGATGGCGGCGTCCAGCGTCAGCGTGGTTTCGAACGCCCTGCTGCTGCGCCGCTGGCGGCCGGTTTCGGAAGGCGGCCAAACCGGTCGTTGACCTCTCCCGGCGCAGGGAGTAGGGGTCCGGGGTGCGCGCGGCCGGACAACAACCGAAGCAGCCGATGTCGAGACGCTCCCATCGCCTCCCCGGGCGGCGCCCCGGGTCCACGCGGATCGGCCGCTACGTGCTGGCGGCGATGGCGGTGGTGGTGACCGCCTATCTGGCCGTGGTCGCGGTGCAGGACCCGCCGGGTCCGGGCCGCGATTCCGAACTCAAGGTGTCGCAGCCGATTCCCCTGCACAGGAAGATCGCCGAACGCCCGCCGACCCTGATCCGGGCGCCCCTGGAGCCGATCTTTCCCGAGCATGTGAGCGATCCGGCGCATCCGGAGGCGCGTCCTTACGAGGAGGCCCTGCCCCACGAGGTCTACGAGGGCGACGCGGTGGACCTGCCGCCACCGCCGCCGGCCCCCTACCTGCCGACCGACAAGCCGGAGGTGCCATCGGTCCCGATGGCCGAGGAGCCGAGCGCGGTGGCGCTGCTCGCCAGCGCGCCGCGCCGGGGCGGCCGGCGGGCCGAAATGCCGCCGCCCAGGCCGGCGCCGGTCGACCCGGTATTCCAGGAGCCGCTTCCCCTCGACCCACCGCCCGGCGCCCGCGCCGCGCCGCCGCCGCGCCAGGAGGCGTCGCGGACTCCGCCGGGCACGGGCCTTGCCGCGCCGCGTCCGCAGATCGCCGTGGTGATCGACGACCTGGGCATCGACCGCGGGCGGACCGAACGGGCGATCGCCCTGCCGGGGCCGCTGACCACCGCGTTCCTGACCTACGCCGACGACCTGCCGGAACAGACGGCGGCGGCCCGCGCGGCCGGCCACGAGTTGATCGTCCACGTGCCGATGCAACCCCGGAACGATCGTCTGGACCCCGGTCCGAAGGTTCTCAGGGGCGATCTCGCGCCCGAGGAGATCCGCGCCCGGCTCGACTGGGGACTCGGCCGGTTCGCCGGCTACGTGGGGATCAACAATCACATGGGCAGCCGTTTCACCTCCGATCCGGAGGGGATGGCGGTGGTGATGGCGGACCTCAAGGCGCGGGGGCTGTACTTCCTCGATTCGCGCACCACACGGGCGACGGTGGGGCCGCAGGCCGCACGGCGGGCCGGGGTGCCGTTCGTTTCCCGCAATGTTTTTCTCGACAACACCAACCAGCCGGAGAGGGTGGCGCGGCAACTGGCGCGGGTCGAGAAGCTCGCCCGCCGGAGCGGCCGCGCGGTGGCCATCGGACACCCCCGCGACGTCACCCTGGACCTGCTGGAAACCTGGCTGCCGAGCCTGGCCGGCAAGGGGTTCGATCTGGTGCCGGTCAGCCGCCTGACCAAAAGCATGAATTGAGAAAGCCATGATAAGGGATTGTGAGAACGAAGATTTCGATGCGGTCCTGGCCATCGTCAACGATGCCGCCGAGGCCTATCGCGGGATCATTCCGGCCGATCGCTGGCACGATCCCTACATGTCGGCCGACCACCTGCAGGGCGAGATCGCGGCCGGGGTCCGGTTCCGGGGGCTGGACCGGGACGGCGTCCTGGTCGGGGTGATGGGCTTGCAGGACGTGGCCGACGGCATTTCCCTGATCCGCCATGCCTACGTGCGGACCGACGTCCGGCGCGGCGGGATCGGCGGCCTGCTGATGGACGACTGGAAGACCCGGTGCGCGCGGCCGATGCTGGTCGGTACCTGGGCCGCCGCCACCTGGGCCGTCGCGTTCTACGAACGGCACGGGTTCACCAACCTGGACGCGGCGGCGGCGGCCCGCCTCCTGCACCGCCACTGGGACATCCCGGAGCGCCAGGTCGAGACCTCGGTGGTCCTGGCCGACGCCCGGTTCCTCGAACGGTTTCCGAGCCCGTGAGAGTCCGCCCCCGGTCCGGCGGCTTGACTCTTCCGGTGGCCCGCCACACCCTCGAGGCCGTCAACGAAACCCGGGAGGATGCCGAATCATGAAAAGGACGCTTGCCGCCGCCGCCGTCTGCCTGCCCCTGCTCGCCGGCCCGGCGCCGGCCGACGAGGCGGCCGATCACCCGCCGGCCGGGTCCGGCGCGGGCCGGGTGCCGCCGATGGGCTATGAGAGCATGCCGCCGATGATGTATGGCGGCGGGCAGCGGGGTCGGACGCCCTACGGAATGCAGCCCGGCACGGGCACGGGTCCGCAGGGCGCCGCCGCGCCGGGCCTGCCGCAGGGATTGTCGCCGGAGATGATGCAGGCCCTGTCGCCCGAGATGATGCAGCGGATGATGGCCCAGCAGGGCCTGCCGATGGGGCCGCAGGGCATGGGCCGCGCGGCCGGCAATCCGTTCGCCGACCCGGCGTTCCGCCAGTGCATCCTGGACAACCTGGACAAGCCGAAGTCGAGCGCCGCGGTCGACCTGCTCTACATGACCTGCCTCGGCATGATCGAACCGGCGCCGCAGCCGGCCCAATAGGCCCGGGGCCGGCGGTCAGTCGGCGTAGGGGTTCCGGCCCTTGCGGAGCAGCAGCCGGATCGGCGCCCCCGGCATGTCGAAGGCCTCGCGCAGGCCGTTGACCAGATAGCGCCGATAGGCGTCGGGCAGTTCCTCCGGCTGGCTGGCGAAGACCACGAAGGTGGGCGGCCGGGTCTTGGCCTGGGTCATGTAGCGCAGCTTGACCCGCCGTCCCTTGGCCAGCGGCGGCGGGTGACGCCCGGTGGCCTCGGCCAGCCAGCGGTTCAAGGGGGACGTGGCGACCCGCCGGTTCCACGCCGCGTAGGCGGCCTCCACCGCCGGCATCAGGCGGTCCAGGCCCGTGCCGGTGAGCCCCGACAGGGTGACCACCGGCACCCCGCGCACCTGCGGCAGGGAGAGTTCCAGGCGGTCGCGCACGGCGGCCATGGTTGCCGCCCGGTCGTCCACCGCATCCCACTTGTTGATCCCGACGACCAGCGAACGGCCCTCGTCGATCACCTGCCGGGCGATGGTCAGGTCCTGCTTGTCGAACGGCATGCCGGCGTCGACCAGCACCACCACCACCTGTGCGAAGCGGATGGCGCGCCGGGTGTCGGCGCTCGACAGGCGTTCCAGCCTGTCCCGCGCCTTGGCCCGGCGGCGCAGCCCGGCGGTGTCGACCAGCCTGATCGGCCGGTCGCCGTGCGCCCAGGGGATAGCGATGGAATCCCGGGTGATCCCGGCTTCCGGTCCGGTGAGCAGGCGATCCTCGCCGAGCAGCCGGTTGATCAGGGTCGACTTGCCCACGTTGGGCCGCCCGACGATGGCCATCTGCAGCGGCCGGGCGGGGTCGTCGGCGCCCTCGTCGTCCGGCTCCGCATCGGCGGCGTCGGCCGCGTCCGCCGCGGCGACCTGGGAGGCCGCGAACGGGGCCAGGGCGTCGTACAGGTCGCCCAGGCCCTCCCCGTGCTCGGCCGACAGCGGCAGCGGATCGCCCAGGCCGAGGCGGTAGGCCTCGTACAGGCCGGGCTGCGCGGCGCTGCCCTCGCACTTGTTGGCGACCAGGACCACCGGTGTCCGGCCGGCCCGCAGGGTGTTGGCGAAAAACGAATCCAGCGGCGTCAGGCCGACCCGGGCGTCGATCAGGAACAGGGCCACGTCGGCCTCGTCGAGGGCGCGCTCGGTCTGCCGGCGCATCCGGCCCTGCAGGCTGTCGTCGGTGGCATCCTCCAGTCCGGCGGTGTCGATCACCCGGAACCGCAGGTCGGCCAGCCCGCCCTCGCCCTCGCGGCGGTCGCGGGTCACGCCGGGGGTGTCGTCGACCAGGGCCAGGCGCTTGCCGACCAGGCGGTTGAACAGGGTCGACTTGCCCACGTTGGGGCGGCCCAGGATGGCCACGGTGAACGGTCCGGTCATCGCGGCGGGCCTCAGCGGAAGGCGACCAGGGTCGCGTCGTCGGCCAGGAAGTAGAGGGTGGCGTCGGCGATCACCGGCGGAATGGTGACCCGGTCCGGAAGCTCGATGCGGCCGAGCAGCCGGCCGTCGTAGGGCGACAGCGTCAGGGCCGCGCCGTTCGACCCGGCGACCACCAGCCGGTCGCTGGCCAGCAGCGGTCCGGCCCAGACGATCGCGTCGGTGCGGTCTTCCGGGTCCTCGAAGCGCGGCAGGGGGCTCACCCAATGGATGCCGCCGGACCGCCGGGACAGGCAGACCACCTGCGAATCCTCGGTCAGCACGAACAGATGGTCGCCGGCCACCCAGGGGGTGTTGATGCCGCCGATGTCCTGCTCCCACACCCGCTGGCCGCTGCGCAGGTCCACCGACACCAGCAGCCCGCCGTGGTTGATGGCGAACACCCGGTCGCGGTCGATCACCGGATCGCCGCGGATGTGCGACATCATGGCCAGCACGCCGATCCGGCCGCGCGGCGCCAGCGACTGGGTCCACAGTTCGCGGCCGCCGTCGGCGTCGAGGGCGACCAGGTCGCCCGACAGGAAGGCGCCGACCACGATGCCCTGATCGACCGCCGGGGTGGCCGAGCCGAGCAGTCCGGCCGGTTCGGCCACGCCCTGGTAGGTCCAGGCCGGATTGCCGGTCGCGGCGTCGAGGGCGAGCAGCCGGTCGTCGAGGGTCGTCACGAACACCTTGCCGTCCCGTGCCGCCGGCGCGGCGCGCATCGGGGCGCCGACCGAATGCCGCCAGAACACCTTGCCGGTGCGCGCGTTGAGGCCGAACACCTCGGCGAACCCGGTGGTCACGAACAGGCCGCCCCTGTAGTAGGCAAGGCCGCCCGGGATGTGGCCGTCGTCCTCGCGGTCCGGGGTGAGTTCGCGGGCCCACAGCAGGTCGCCGGTGCGGGCGTCGAAGGCCCGCACCTCGGAGTCCGCGTCGATGGTGAACACCTTGCCGTCGGCGATCACCGGCTCGCCGTTCAGGCGGTCGGTGTCGTCGGACCCGCTGCCGATATCCTCTTCCCAGGCCCGGCGCGGCAAATCGGCGCTGCGCGTGTGGTGCATGGCGTGGCTGGCGTAACCGCCCGACTGCGGCCATTCCGGATTGACGGCGGGGCGCGGCAGCAGGACGTCGGACCCGGCGGTCTCCGGGTCCGGCGCCAGCTGGCGGCCGTGCGCGAGGATCGAGATCCGCTCGCCGGGCAGCGGATCGCCGTCCTCGCCGCCCAGCCAGACGTCGCTGCATCCGCCCGCCAGCAGACCGGCGGCGATCGGGACGGCGAGGCGGAGCGGGGATCGGGTCATCGCGCGGCGGGTCCGATCAGTCGTCGAGCAGGGCCAGCATTTCGGCCGCCCGGCTGGTGATGCCGCGCGGCGTGCCGGCTTCCTGGGTCAGGGACTGGTAGATCCCCTTGGCGGTCGCCGTGTCGCCGGTCCGCACGGCGAGCGCGGCGGTGAGTTCGAGGGCGCTGAACCGCCACGGATTGGCGCCCTGGGTCAGCGGCGCCAGGCGCCGCGTGAGGTCGGCCGGATCGCCGCCGTCCAACCGGTTGAACACCGCGAGCAGGGTTGCCAGGTCGCGGTAGATCGCTGGCTGCGAGTCGTCCCCGGCGAGCGCGTCGAGGGTCGCCGCGGCGGCGGCCGGGTCGCCGCGCGCGCTCTGCAGGCGGGCCAGATGGAGATCGGCCAGCATTTCGTAGGCGTCGAGGGAATCGGCCGCGATCGCCGCCAGCATCCGCTCGGCGGCCCGGGTCTGCCCGTCTTCGGCCTGTTGCAGGGCCGCCGCCAGGCGCTCCGCCTCGTCGGCCTGCCGTCCGCGCTGGTAGCCCTGCCAGCCCTGGACGCCGGCCACCGCGACCACGATCCCCACCGCGCCGCCGATGATCCAGTTGCCCCAGGTCTTCCAGAACCTGGTGAGCCGCTCCTCGCGCAGATCCTCGTGAACCTCGCGGAACAGAACCTCCTGTTCCGCATCGTGCTTGTCGGCCACGTTCCATCCCCGTCAATGTCGTGAAATGCACCGTGACATTAGCCGTCCCGGCGGGGTTTGTCATCCCCGCCGCGCCGCCGCGTTGCGCCGGCCGATCAGCCGGCGTCGCGCCATTTGACGGAGCAGCCCATGCTGGGAATCTGCCCGCTCGGTCCGGCCCCGGTGACCATCACCTGGCTCATCGCCTCGAACAGATCGCGCCGGCTGTCGGCCGGGGCGGCCTCCTTGCGCGAGGCGTCCAGGCGGCCCCGGTACTGTAGGCCCAGTTCGGCGTTGAAGCCGAAGAAGTCGGGCGTGCAGGCGGCGTCGTAGGTGCGCGCCACCTGCTGCGTCTCGTCGATCAGATAGGGAAACGTGAAGCCGTGCCGCTTGGCGAAGACCTTCATGTTGTCGAACGAATCCTCGGGATACCTCTCGGTGTCGTTGGGCATGATCGCCACCGCGCCAAGGCCCATCTCCTGCAACTCCCGCACGTCGCGCACGATGCGGTCGATCACCGCCTGCACGTAGGGGCAATGGTTGCAGATGAACATCACCAGGGTGGCCTTGTCGCCGGCCACCTCGGCCAGGCTGTGGGTCTTCCCGTCGATGCCGGGAAGGCTGAAGTCCGGGGCTTTCCAGCCGAAGTCGCAGATCGGGGTTTCGACAGCCATGGGGGTCCTCCGGTTGCGGAACGCGTCAGGGCCATTATCCCGTGCCCGCCGAAACGATCAAGACGTTTACCCGATTTCAAGACGGATTGGCGTTCATGTACAATGGTCGCCAAGGAGAACCGCCATGCGCCTCGCATCCGTGCTCGCCGTTTCCGCTGCCGTCGCCGCGTGCAGCAACCAGATGATCGCCCTCGACGCCGGGTCCGTGATGACGACCGACAAGACCCTGGCCGACCACGTGGTCTCCTGGGCCAGCGGCAAGGACTGCTCGTCGGTGCGCTGGGAGCTGGGCCGCACCTACTGCAAGGAGGACGAGCCGCGGCCGGTCGCCCATGTGTACTGTTACCGGACGCTCGGCGACGTCACCTGTTACGACCGGCCCGATCCTTACGGCAACCAAGAGCAGAGAATGGGCGAGTTCGACCACAACCTGCCGCGCTGACCGGCTTTCGGCGGCATGTCGTTCCGGCTTCCCCTCGTTCTGGTTCTGCTGGCGGTCGGTTTGATCGGGCTTGCCGTGGCGTGGAACGCCGACCTGCCGCGGGTCCAGGCCGTGCTGGACGACTCGACGGAGCCGTCGCGGCGCCTGGCGGTTCTGCAGCGTGCCGCGGCGGCCGGCGATCCGCGTGACCAGTTCGCCCTCGCCGAAGCCTACCGGACAGGCCTGGCGGCCGATCCCGATCCGACGGCGGCCGCCGGCTGGTACCTGCGGGCGGCGCGGCAGGGCCATCTGGAGGCCCAGTACCGGGTCGGCCGGATGTACGAGTTGGGGGCGGGGGTCGACGAGGACCCCTACCGGGCGGTCGAATGGTACCGCGTGGCGGCGCGCCTGGGCCGGCACCTGGAGTCCCAGCACCGGCTGGGACAGATGCATTTCCGGGGCCTGGGCGTGCAGCACAGCTACGTGGAGGCGACGCACTGGTTCCGGATCGCCGCCGAGCGCGGCCATCCGGTCGCCCAGTTCCTGCTCGGTGCCATGCTGGCCGAGGGCTGGGGGGTCGAGACCGACTACGTGGAGGCCCTCAAGTGGTACCGCCTGGCGGCCCGCCAGGCCGGCCGGGTCGAGGCCGAATCGCGCCGCTATGACCTTGACCAGGCGATTGCCCTGCTGCTCTCCAGGATGACCGATTTCCAGATCGCGCGGGCCAACCGACGGCTGGCCCGCTGGAAGCCGAAATCCTGACCGTTCAGGACTGCGGGCGGTCGACCACGGTGACCTTGCCGACCGGGATCGGCGAGCGGTTGCCGTCGACCACCACGATGCCGCTCGGCGTGACGTGGTGCAGCTTGGCGTCGGCCTCCAGGTCGTAGCCGATCCGGGTGCCCGGGGCGACGCGCACGTTCTTGCCCAGGATGGCGCGGCGGATCTTGGCGTCGCGGCCGATGTCGCAGTTGTCCAGGATCACGCTGTCGAGCACCTCGGCGCCGGCATGCACGTTCACGTAACGCCCGAGCACCGAGTTCTGGACCCGGCCGCCGGACAGGATGCAGCCGCCGGACAGGATGCTGTCGAGCGCCTCGCCGCGCCGGCCCTCGTCGTTGAACACCAGCTTGGCCGGCGGGTCGGCGTAGCTGGCGGTGCGCAACGGCCATTCGCGGTTGTACAGATTGAGGGCCGGATCGACCGAACGGAGGTCCATCTGGGCGTCGTAGTAGGCGTCCAGGGTGCCGACGTCGCGCCAGTAGTTGGGTTTCTCGGGCGGTTCCCCGGGGATCACGTTGGCCCCGAAGTCGTAGGCGAACAGGCGGCCGGTATCGATCAGCTTCGGCAGCACGTCGTGCCCGAAGTCGTGCGAACTCTTGGCGTCGGTTTCGTCGCGCGCCAGGGCCTCCATGAGCGCGTCGGCGTTGAACACGTAGTTGCCCATCGAGGCGAAGATCTCGTCGGGGCGCCCCGGAATGGTCGGGGAGTCCGGATTCTTCTCGTGGAAGCCGATGATGCGGCCTTCCTCGTCGGCCTCGATGACCCCGAAGTCGGCGGCGTATTTTTTCTCGGTCGGCAGCGCCGCGACGGTGGCGATGGCGTTTTTCGAGACATGGAAGTTGATCATTTCGCGGATGTTCATCCGGTAGATGTGGTCGGCGCCGAACACCACCACCACGTCGGGCTGCGCCTGCTCGATCAGGTTCATGTTCTGGGCGATGGCGTCGGCGGTGCCGCGGTACCAGGTCTCGCCCTTGGAGCGCATCTGGGCCGGCACCGGAATGATGAACTGATGCCCGAGCGGGCCCGCGAACAGCCACCCCTCGCCGATATGCTGCAACAACGACTGGCTGCGGAACTGGATCAACACGTAGATCGAATAGATTCCCGAGTTGATCAGGTTGGACAGCACGAAATCGACGATCCGGTACTTGCCCCCGAACGGAACCGCCGGTTTGGCGCGTTCCTTGGTCAACGGCGACAGACGCGTGCCCTTGCCGCCCGCAAGGACGAAAGCGAGAACTTTAAGCTGCATGTGATAAACCGCTTGTATCGAACTGATTTAACGAGGAAGCGCCCAACTCCGGCCCCCATGCCGACTCGTCGGGCGCGGCACGAGTGTCATATTAGCACCGGCGAACCGGACGAAAAACCGTTGGTTCTATGCATTTTTCTTGCACGCCCGGGCGAGTCCGGCGTCGAGACGCGCCAGTTGGTCGGGCCCGCCGGGCAGCCCGAACCGCAGCCAGGCCGGCTGCCCGGTGAACCGGCGGGTCAGGATTCCCTGCGCGCACAGACGCTCGAAGACCCCGCTTGCGTCGTCGGTCCGGGTCAACCGGAACAGGCTGGTGCCGCCCAGCACCGCGAGGCCGTGCGCGGCAAGGACCGCGTCCAGGTCCCGGGCCCGGGCGGCCAGAGCGCGCCGCGCGGCGCCGATCCACCCGCCGTCCGACAGCGCGCGGGCGCCGATCTCCAGGGCCGCTCCGTGCAGCGCCCAGGGGCCGACCGCCTCGGCCAGGGCGTCGATCAGGTCGCCGCGCCCGAGCGCGAAGCCGAGCCGCAGCCCCGCCAGGCCGAAGAACTTGCCGACCGAGCGCAGCACGATGACGTCCGGACGGTCGGCGTGGGGCGCGAGGGACAGGGCCGGAAAGGCGTCGCAGAACGCCTCGTCGACCACCAGGGTGATCCCGCGTTCGGCCAATCGCCGCAGGCGCGCCGGGTCTTCCGTGTCTCCGGTCGGGTTGTTGGGGTTGACCACCACGACCACGCGGCAGGCGGCGGGCAGGTCGTCCAGCCCGGCCACCGCGTGCACCCGATGCCCGGCCAGGGCCCAGCAACGGGCGTGTTCGGCGTAGGTGGGGCCGCGCACGGCCACGTCGACGGGGCGCGGAAACAGGCGCGGCAGCCATTGAATGGCCGCCTGGCTGCCCGG
>JANQGL010000082.1 GCA_028277325.1 Magnetospira sp. | reverse complement strand
GTCGGCCCGGCGCCCCAGTCAAGCATTTGTTTGTGCAGCGATTCACCAAACGAATGTCGACCTTCGCCCGAATCTTTCGTTTGGATCGCTGCACTAGGGCCTCTCGATGTATCGCCGCCGTCGGATTTTCCTGGTCGCCAACAATTTTTCGGAGCAGCTCGGCGGCGAGGCCATCAAGCCGTTGATGTTCTTCCGCAGGGTCAACGCGCCCGAACATCCGGTGACGGTGATCACCCATGCCCGCAACCGCGCCGAAATCCTGACCCTTTTCGACGGCGACAGTTTCGTTTTCGTCGAGGACGGCCCGATTCAGAAGTTCCTCTGGCACAGCCGTTTGCTGCGGTCGCAGGTCGACGTGGTGTTCCACCTGCAGGCGCGCGCCGTTCTCCGACGCCTCGCCGCCGAGGCGCCGGACGCGGTGATCCACTATATGAGCCCGGTATCGCCGATCGTCCCCCGATTCGCGCCGAACGAATACACCGTCGTCATCGGACCGCTCACCGGCAACATCTACTATCCGCCGGCGTTTCACGACCGCGAGCCCTTCAACCTCGCGGTCGGGCGGCGTCTTCACGACACCGCGCAGCGATTCGGCCGGGTGCTGTTCAACGACCGCCGAAAGGCGGCGCGCATCCTGGTGTCGGGCGGCGCGCGCACGCGGCGCTCGCTGCGTCTCGCGGGGTGCCGGGATGCGCAGATGGTCGATGTCATCGATTCCGGGGTGTCGGACCGGATCAGCGATCGGCCGCCGATCCATCACCGCGGCCAGCTGCACCGGTTCGTGTGCAACGGCCGCTTCATGCCGCACAAGGGAATCGATCTCGCCATCCGCGCCATCGCGCGGACCGAGACGCCGGCCGAACTGGACATCTTCGGTCGCGGCCGGGAGGAGGCGAACCTGCGGGCGCTGGTCGAACGGCTGAACCTGGGCGGCCGGGTCCGTTTCATGGGCTGGGCGGAAAGCAACGACGCCCTGCTCGACGCCATGCGGGCCTATCGCGGATTCCTGTTCCCGACTCTCGCCGAGGCGAACGGCATCGTGATGCAGGAGGCAATGGCCATGGGGCTGCCCACGGTCACCTTGCGCTGGGGCGGGCCGGCCATGCTGGCCGACGACGACTCCGCGATCTTCGTCGATCCCGAGGGCGAGGCGCCGGTGATCGACGGGCTGGCGCGGGCGATGGACTCGCTGGGGCGCGACGCCGACCTGGCCAACCGCCTGGCCGCCAACGGGCGGGCCATCGCCGAGCGGCGGTTCACCTGGGACCGCGCGGCGGCCCAGTGGATGGACGCCTATCCCGACTGAGCGGCCGGCGCTTGGCCGGCGCGTTCCCGGGTCATGGCCGCCGGGACCGGGGGTCCGGCGGTGCCGACCGGTCGGCTCGGAACCTCGACCAACGGCCGCGCCCGGGCAGTGATGACCGAGGCCTCAACGAGCGGCCCGCGCAGGGCCCCCGTCATCCGGGTGCTCCCCATGACGAGGTTCATGAACGCCGTGCCCCCCATGACCCGCGACGCGACACTATTATAGGTTGAATTTAGGCCGCCAGCCGAACGGGACCGGCCGGCGCGAACTCGGTTTAACAGCCTGCTGAAAAAGTCTTCAGTTACCTGAGTTGGCGAGGTTTTCGGAGCTTCACTGGAGGTTTTTCCGAGGCGATGGCCATTTTTCGGTTTACGAGGAGCGGCTTTTGTAGGGGGGCACCGGTTTGGCGGCCCGTTGGTGATTCATGGCGGTACCTGCAGAAGCCTGGGCAGGCGGACGGCTCTCGCGTGCCGGGGAAGCGAGGCTCCCTAATCGTAGACGAACATCTGTTGAAGAACGTCGGCGACCTCACGGCATCGCGCCTCGGGCAGCCTTCCGAGCTTCTTGACGAGGCGGGTCTTGTCCGCCGTGCGTAGCTGGTCGAGCGCGACCTGGCCCTTCTTTCTTTGGAAGGTGACATCGACGCGCGTCGGATAGTCCCGCCGCGTCGAGGTCATGGGTGCCACGATCACCGTCCGGATATGCCGGTTCATCTCGTCGGGCGATATGACGAGACAGGGGCGCGCCTTCCTGATCTCCGAGCCCCGCGTGGGGTCGAGGCTGACAAGATGCACCTCGCCGCGCAGGACATCCGCTACCACTCCCATTCCTCCTCGTCCCAATCATGCTCCATGGCATCGGGGAAGAGAGAGGCGTCGTCCCCGGCCGCCGCCATTCTCTCGAACGCGCCGTCCCAGCCGTCGCGGGTACGTCGCGCCGGCGCCAGCACGACGATGCCCTGCTCGACGCGCATCTCGATCTGTTCGCCGAAGCCGCATTCCTTGATGACCGCGCTTGGAAGCCGGACACCCTTGGAATTGCCGATCGCGATAAGGTTCACCTTCATGGCCAAATCTCCCGTATGTAATTACAATGTAATTACGATTGGCGCGTTTGTCAATGCCTGCCGGTTCCGGGCGGGGTTTGGCGCGGACGGCTTCGACGGTCTCGACCGATATCAGCGGGTTTCCCACCAAATCGCCCAGTTTCGCCGCCGAAGACCATGTCGCGCACGGTTATCGACTTTCCCGGCGCCACCTCCGTGACCTCGTAAAGGGAAAACGGGGCGTTTGGAAAAATGATCGCCATAAATGGATCGTACGGAAGCCCGAGGCTGGGATTCGCACGAGGCCATCTCTGCAGACCTCAGAGCCGGATTTAAAAATAGTTGACTGATATCAAAGGGGTGCGATTACGGGATGGCCCGCCCCTCTCGGGAGCGATCGGATACGATCCGGGCACAGGACCCCCGTCCTTCGAGGCCCCTTCGGGGCCCCTCAGGACCCCCGCCTGCGGCGGCCAAGGGGAGGGACACCCTCCCCTTGGAACCCCTCCCGGGAGGTAAAGGGGTAAAGACCCAGGAGGTCACTTTCAGGTGCATGCGCACCTAAAAGGTCCTGGCGATGCGGAACCCG
>JANQGL010000080.1 GCA_028277325.1 Magnetospira sp. | reverse complement strand
GCCGAAACAGAAGAAGGCGACCACCGCCTGGAGCCAGATCGCCGGATCGCCGAACGTGCCGCTGGCCAGGATCGGCGCGAACACCAGGATGTTCTTGATCCACTGGTAGACGCGCATCTCCTTGACGATCAGGCGCGGGATCGATTCCCGGTCCGCGAATTCGGCTTCCACCGGCGCCGGACACAGGGGCCGCAGCCGCCCCGGACGACCGACCAGAATCCCGCCGCCGGCGACCGACCAGACCGCCGCGTCGGCCGGCGAATCCCCGGCGTAGGCGAAACCGCCCTCGCCGAACCGGTCCGCCAGGGCGCGCGCCTTGGCCGCCCCTTTCAGGTTGCCCTCGGCGGTGCTCGCCAGCACCTCGTCGAAAAGGCCCAGGTGATCGGCCACCGCCCGGGCCACCTTTTCGTGGGACGCGGTGGCCAGGACCACCCGGCGACCGGCCGCCCGCTGCCGCCGCGCGTGGTCGATCAGGTCGTCGCGATACGGCAGGGTGGTGACGTTGATGCCGATGGCGTCGGACAGGCGGTCCTTGAACGCCGCCTTCGAGCCGCCGGCCAGGGAGCCGAGCGTCGCCAGCGCCTCCAGCGGCCGGACGGCGAGCAGGGCCAGCATCTGCTCGTAGAGCGTATCCGACCGCAACAGCGTTCCGTCGAGATCGAGGACCAGCGGCAGATCGCCGGCCCGCGTCGTGGTGTCGTCCATGCCCAGGGGTCTCCGACCGCGTACCTTCCGAACGACTCGCGGACCGCCGGTCCGGACGCCGCCAACCGGGGCATGGCTACCACAGGCCGTGTCGGCTGTCGATCAACTGTCGGGCGGCGTCGGCGGCGGGGTGCGGAGACAGTGCGCCAGCCCGCCGGGCCGGCTGTCACCCCCGAAGCGTTCGACAGGCCCTAATCGAGGAAGCGTTCGAACGCGGTTCCGGCCAGCGTCCGGCACAGGTCGTCGTAGTTGGCGATCGAATCCCGCAAGTCGTCGGAGCTGATCTTCCGATGCCGCGAGGCGACGGCGATCGGGTCGACGCCGAGAAACCGGAAGACCTTTTCGTTGGTCGCCCGGGTCATGTCGGGATCGCCGAAGTAGTCTTCGTACTCGATATGCATCGCACGGTGTTGCGGCAGTTTTTCCATCAGCGCCAGACCGCCGTCTTCCTCGGACTTCATGGCTCGCAGGTCGTCCAGAACGGTGTTCGTGTCGATCGACAGGGCTTGCGAGACCGTGTTTCCGTCCTGAAGGCTGACGATCTTGGTTTCCTCCATGCGTTTCCAGGACACATAGCGCTTCACGATGTTCTTCCTCGAAAGATAGATGACCTTGATGTCCTTCGAGTCGATCAGGTGCGCGTCGATTCCGGCGGAGCCGACGTGCATGGCGAAATCCTTCACGCCGACGGTCCTGACCGCGCCTTTCCATTTGAAATTGATCGGCTTGCGTTTGCGAACGTGCGACAGGGCCGAAACGCCTTGGCTGCCGTAGTGGGCCAGGCTGCTTTCGTACATCCAGTCGAGGAACCCGGCCCAGGTCATCCCGGTCCAGCGCAGGCGCCGGTAGACCTTGTAGGGGACCGTCCAATCTCCGAGAAACTCGCCGTAATTGACGGCCTGGGGATGCAGGTTGATCGTGTTGGCGAGGAAATTGCTTCCGCTCCGACCATTGGTGAGAATGAAATGCTTGTCCATGAAGGGGACTGCCGAAGCTTTATGTGGCCGATCCGCCCGATCCCCTGTGGCGGGAGGGCGGTAAACGAAAGCGTGAGAGCGCGGTTGCCGTCACCGCGAAACCTAGCGGGAATCCGAGAGTCAGGCAACGCCCGAGCGCCCCGAGAGCCGGCGGATCCGGGCCGGCCGGCCCGTCCCGGATCCCGCGACGCCGAACGGCGGAAGGTTTGGCGGGGGCCTCCGCGAAAAAATGTGGTTTTTATAGCTATCCGGATGAGGTATAAATAGATTGCCTAACGGTGCATTCACGCAGGGCGTTTCCTGGCCATGATGTCGCTTCCGATCCCGGTCTCGCGCGGGAGCCGTCCGGCACCCGGGGAAACCACCTGTCAGTCGTCGAAAAGACCAAGCGATGGAAACGACATTCGGTGGGCGGTCCCAGTTGTCCTTCGAGGGATATGAAATCCTCTCGGAGCTGATCCAGGAGAGTCTCGACCCGGACACGGTGCCGGAGCTGGTTCGCTCGGCCCTTCGGAAACTGGAAAAGCTGCCGTGGCTGGACGCCGACGGCCGCGGCGCCGTGATCCTCCAAAATTCCCGCAATGAACGGGTCCTCGTCGCCGCGCACGGGTTCGGCGCGCGCGAGGCCGTGCTTTGCGAGAACGTCCGGCGGCCTGAATGCGCCTGCGGCCAGGTGATGCAATCCGGAAACGGGGCGCTCCTGGGTTGCGCCTTTGACGGTTGCCCGGACGCCGGGACCCAGGCGGCGAAAACCTACCACTACATCCTGCCGCTGAGGTTCCGCGACCGGGTGGTCGGCGCCATGCCGGTGTTCGTGCGCCACAAGCTGCACCTCACCGAGGCGCAGGATCGCTTCATGGGGGATATCGCGCATCTCCTGTCGCTCACGCTGTCGCGGTTCCTGACCGAGGAGATCGTGGCGTTGCGGGAAATGGAGCAGGACGACTCCAACTCCGAGATCATCGACAAACTGGGCACGGCGGCCGAATTCCGCGACGAGGAAACCGGGATGCACGTGCTGCGGATGAAGGAATACGCCGGCGCCATCGCCAAGGTGCTGGGCATGCCGGACGACGCGCGGGAGCGCCTGATCACCGCGGCGCCGATGCACGACGTGGGCAAGATCGGCATCACCGACCGCGTTCTTCTGAAGCCCGGCAAGTTGACGCCGGGCGAATACGAGACGATGAAGCGCCATACCTGGATCGGCCACAATTTGCTGGCCGGTGAAACGCCCCTGATGCGAACGGCGCGCGACATCGCCCTGACCCATCACGAGCGGTGGGACGGAACCGGGTATCCGCGCGGCCTCGAAGGCGAGGAGATTCCCCTGGTCGGGCGGATTTGCGCCGTGGCCGACGTGTTCGACGCCCTCGGTTCCGATCGCGTCTACAAGCCCGCCTGGCCGATCCAGGCGTGCATCGCCCACATTCGCGGCGGTTCCGGAACCGCGTTCGATCCGCGCGTGGTTCGTGCGTTCGAGGAGGCTCTGCCGGAGCTCCTGCGCATCCGGGAGCTGTTCCGCGACGATGTCATCGATCCGCACCAGCGGCTGGATCTGCCGCCGATGCCGCAGATCGACTCGGCGTTCATGGCCTGGAGCGACGAACTCCTGGTCGGGATCGACGCCATCGACGAACACCACCGCTACCTGTTCAACCTGGCGAACGAACTGCACCGGACCGTGGCGAAGCAACGCGGCAGTCGCGAGGTGGGACGGATGATCCGGGCCCTGCAATCCTATGCCGAGGTGCATTTCCGCGAGGAAGAGCGGCTCATGCGTCAATACGGCCACGCGCGGCTTGCGAACCAGCGCGGCCAGCATCAGGCGTTCGTCGAGAGGATCGAGGCGTTGTGGGACGACCTGAAACGAAGCCCCCTGACCATTGGCCGGGAGGCGCTGCGGTTTCTCAAGGGCTGGATGGTCCACCACGTGACGGTCGAGGACAAGTGCCTGCGTGACGTGCACATGCTGGCCGGCCTGCAACGCATGCTGATCCTGATGGCGCTGGAGGAAGGACCGATCACCGACCGCCGAGTCGCCTCGATGCGCGATATCTACAACCGGGTCGGCGGCTGCGCCCTGCGGCAAGACGACCTGCGCGGCGCGATCAAGGACACGATGCACTTCGTTCAACCGGCGGCCCGCTATCTGGCAACCATCGCCGACCGTCTGGACGCGGCGCACAAGCCGGTCTTGATCGAGGGGGCCCGGCAATGGCTGGAGATGCGCGATGTCGGCGAGCCGGGCATCCGGGAGCGCCTGTCCGCGACCGCCAAGGCCCTCGGGCCGGCCGCGCCGGCTCCGGCGAACATTCAAAAACGCTCATAACAGCCAATCGCTTACGCTTGGCCGGTCGGGCGATTGGACACAATTGTTGAACTTGCCCTGGGGCGCCCTTTGCGTTAGGTGTCGTTCAGCACTTTTCACAAATCCCGTCACTTGTTTCTGCGCAGGGGGGCGCCCATGACCGCCATCACCGATATCCATGCCCGCGAAATTCTCGACAGCCGTGGCAATCCCACCGTGGAGGTGGACGTGATCCTCGAGACCGACGCGTTCGGTCGCGCCGCCGTGCCGTCCGGCGCCTCGACCGGCGTGCACGAGGCGGTGGAACTGCGCGACGGCGACAAGACCCGCTTCCTGGGCAAGGGCGTGGTCCAGGCCGTGGACGCCGTCAACGGGGAAATCTTCGACGCCCTGGCCGGTCTCGACGCCGAGGACCAGGAGGCCCTCGATCAGGCGATGCTCGACCTGGACGGTACCGCCAACAAGAGCCGCCTGGGCGCCAACGCGATTCTCGGCGTGTCGCTGGCGATCGCCAAGGCATCGGCCGACCAGGCCGGTCTGCCGCTGTATCGCTACATCGGCGGCACCCACGCCCGCACCCTGCCGGTGCCGATGATGAACATCGTCAACGGCGGCGCGCATGCCGACAACCCGATCGACATCCAGGAGTTCATGATCATGCCGGTGGGCGCGGCGACGGTGGCCGACGCCGTGCGCATGGGCGCCGAGGTGTTCCACAACCTCAAGAAGGGCCTCAAGGACGCCGGCCACAACACCAACGTCGGCGACGAGGGCGGCTTCGCCCCCGGCCTGGGAAGCGCCGACGAGGCGCTCGGCTTCATCATGAAGGCGATCGAGGCGGCCGGCTACGCGCCGGGCGACGACGTGATGCTGGCCCTCGACTGCGCGGCCTCGGAATACTTCAAGGACGGCAGGTACGACCTGGCCGGCGAGGGCAAGACCCTGGACGCCGCCGGCCATACCGCGTACCTCGCCGACCTGGTGTCCCGCTATCCGATCTTCTCGATCGAGGACGGCATGGCCGAGGACGATTGGGACGGCTGGAAAATCCTCACCGACGAACTGGGGGACCGCATCCAGCTGGTGGGCGACGACCTGTTCGTGACCAACCCGGAACGCCTCGCCCGCGGCATCGACGAGGGCATCTGCAACTCGATCCTGGTCAAGGTCAACCAGATCGGCAGTCTGTCGGAGACCCTGGAGGCCGTCGAGATGGCCCATAAGGCCAACTACACCAACGTGATCTCGCACCGCTCCGGCGAGACCGAGGACTCCACCATCGCCGACATCGCGGTGGCCACCAACGCCGGACAGATCAAGACCGGCTCGCTGTCGCGCTCCGACCGCATCGCGAAGTACAACCAGCTCATCCGCATCGAGGAGGAGCTTGGCCCGTCGGCGCGCTACGCCGGGCGCTCCATCCTGCGCTGAGCGCGGCGCACGGGATTGCGCGAGGGGCGGCCCCCGGGGCCGCCCCTTTCGCATGGGGGCTGATGCCGAAATGCGTTGATCA
>JANQGL010000075.1 GCA_028277325.1 Magnetospira sp. | reverse complement strand
TGGCCCTCAACGCGACGATCGAGGCGGCACGGGCCGGCGAGGCCGGCAAGGGCTTCGCCGTGGTCGCCTCGGAGGTCAAGAACCTGGCCAACCAGACCGCCAAGGCGACCGATGAAATCAGCGGCCAGATCTCGCAGGTTCAGAGCTCGACCCAGGAGGCGGTCCGGGCGATCGCCAGCATCACCAGCGTGATCAAGGAGGTCGGGGAGATCTCGTCGTCGATCTCGGCGGCGGTCGAGGAACAGGGCACGGCGACCCAGGAAATCGCCCGCAACGTGGAGGAGGCGTCGGTCGGGACCCAGAGCGTCTCGATGTCGATCAACGGTGTCCGCCAGTCGGCCGAGCGTTCGGACGCCGCCGCCGACGCCATCACGCAGACGTCCCGCGACCTTTCCCGGCAAACGGAATCGCTTCAGGCCCGGGTGTCCTCCTTCCTGCGCGAGATACAGCACGACGACACCGAGCACGCCGAGATCCTGCCATGGAAGGCGGAATACGAAACCAGCGTGAGCCATATCGACGAAGAGCACAAAGTGCTGCTTGGCCTGATCAACGAAATCTACCGCGGTCTCAAGTCCGGCGACGGCAGGCGGATGGACCTGCAAACCCTCAAACGGATGGAACGGACCTACACGGACCACTTCCAGAGCGAGGAGCGGTTCATGGCCGACAGGAACTTCGAGCGTCTGGACAGCCACCGCCGGGAGCACGAAACGTTCCTGACGCGGATGCACGATCTTCAGCAGCAATTCGGGGCGGGCAACACCTCGGCCGGGCTGGACGTGCTGAGCATGCTCGGTGCCTGGTGGCAGAAACACATCACCGGGGAGGACCGCTACCTGTCCCAGCTCGCCAAGGGAGAGCGCATCTACACCTAGCGCAGATTTCAAGAAAACCGAGATGATCTTCGCCGATAAGATTTGCGCGACTCTTTGGAATCGCGGGCGATTCACGCTCAAAACGGTGTTCGGCAGGCAACTCCGTTTTGAGCGATCGCGCGCGAGCCGGAATGGCATTCAAGCGGGGTCACCACGCGAATTTCTGGTGCCGTGTGGCGGCGCCGACCGGAACGTGCTACGCTCAGCGATCGTCGTCTTTCCGGCGGACCGCGATGACCGACCTCATCCAGGGCATCTACGGCTATCTGGCCTATCTCGACGGGCGCAACCTGCGGGTCGACGGCGCCCGCGCCTTGCCGTCGGACGGCACCTCGACCGCCGGCACGGTCCTCGACCGGGCGGTCGACAACGATACCCTGGACCTGTCGCCCCTGGCCCAGGAACTGCTGTTCCGCAACCCGCAGGGGACGCTGTTCGGCGCCAACCTGTCGGGCCGCAATCTGCAGGGGGTGGATCTCACCGGGGTCAACATGTCCTATGCCAACCTCAGCGGCGCCAACTTCAACTACGCGGTGCTCGCCGACGTCACCCTGTTCGGCGCCAACCTGACCGGGACGTCGTTCTACGGCACCGATTTGCGCGGCGCCGATCTGACCGGCACCAGCGGATTGACGGCGCGGCAACTCTCCGATGCCCGCATCGACGGCGATACCGCGCTGCCGATCCCGGTCCATACCCGGGCCGACACGTTGCTCTAACGCCGGCTTGAGGCGACGCCTCGGCGTGCCGCGATGGCGGAACCGGCGAAACCGCGACACGGTTCGACCGTACCATTCGACGTCCGTCGACATGGGCCTCAAGCCGCGATAGACCCTGCTGGCAACCGGGTTGAACCGGTCCGCCGGGGGGTCCATATTCGGGACCCCGTCGAACCCGATTAGAAGAAAGGGGCATTCCATGCAGGTGACCATCAACGGCGAACAGCGGGCGTTCGCGGCGCCGCTGTCGGTGGCCATGCTTCTGACCGAGATCGGCCTCGATCCGTCCAAGGTGGCGGTCGAGCGCAACCGCGAGATCGTGCCCCGGTCGACCTACGAGGCGCAGACCGTCGCCGACGGCGACCGGCTCGAAATCGTCCATTTCATCGGCGGCGGCACCGCCGAGCCCTGCGCCGACGACTGCCTGGAGGTGGCCGGCCGCAAATACTGGTCGCGGCTTCTGGTCGGCACCGGCAAGTACAAGGATTTCGAGGAGACCAAGACGGCCATCGAGGCGTCGGGGGCGGAGATCGTCACCGTCGCGGTGCGCCGGGTCAACATCACCGACCCCAACCAGCCGATGCTGGTCGACTACGTGGACCCCAAGGTCTACACCTACCTGCCCAACACCGCCGGCTGCTTCACCGCCGACGACGCGGTGCGGACCCTGCGGCTGGCCCGCGAGGCCGGCGGCTGGACCCTGGTCAAGCTGGAGGTGCTGGGCGACCGGAAGACCCTGTACCCCAACATGCCGGAGACCCTGGCCGCCGCAGAGGCGCTGGTCGAGGACGGGTTCCAGGTGATGGTCTACTGCAACGACGACCCGATCGCCGCCAAGCGGCTGGAGGATCTGGGCTGCGTGGCGATCATGCCGCTGGGATCGCTGATCGGCTCCGGACTCGGCATCCTCAACCCGATCAACGTCCGCCTGATCAAGGAGAGCGTCTCGGTGCCGGTGCTGGTCGACGCCGGGGTCGGCGCGGCGTCCGACGCCGCGGTGGCCATGGAGCTGGGCTGCGACGGGGTGCTGATGAACACCGCCATCGCCGGTGCCGGGGACCCGGTCCGCATGGCCAAGGCGATGAAGCTGGCGATCGAGGCCGGGCGGCTGTCCTATCTCGCCGGGCGGATGCCGAAGACGCTCTACGCCGACCCGTCGTCGCCCCTGGCCGGTCTGATCTGATGGCGTCTCGCCCCGCCCTTCGAGGGTCCTGCGGACCACCTCGGGGTGAGGCGGTTTTTTCCTCGTATATCACCCTCGTCATGAGGTGCGGGCGCAGCGAGCCTCGAAGGATGACGGCGAACTCCGGATGATGGGACCAGGAACGAGGACACCGATGCGCGACGCCTTGTGGCGGTTGGCGTTCCGGATCGCCTATCCGCTGGCCAGGCGGTGGTGGCGGCTGACCGGCCGGGCAACCGAGGGGGTGAGCGTCGCGGTGTGTCACGACGCCCGCGTCCTGGTGCTGACCCCGTCCTACCGGCGCGGCCTCACGTTCCCGGGCGGCTACCTGAGGCGCGGCGAGCCGCCTT
>JANQGL010000069.1 GCA_028277325.1 Magnetospira sp. | reverse complement strand
TGGCCCTCAACGCGACGATCGAGGCGGCACGGGCCGGCGAGGCCGGCAAGGGCTTCGCCGTGGTCGCCTCGGAGGTCAAGAACCTGGCCAACCAGACCGGCCGGGCGACGGAGGACATCTCCCGCCAGATCGCCGACATCCAGGGTGCGACCGAGGCCGCCGCGGATGCGATCCAAGGCATCGGCGGCATCATCGCCAAGATCAACGAGACCGCCGCCACCATCGCCTCGGCGGTCGAGGAGCAAAGCGCCGCCACCAACGAGATCGCCCGCAACGTGGAGGAGGCCGCGGCGGGCACCAGCGAGGTGTCGTCCAACATCGTGCAGGTGACCCAGGCGGCGCAGGAGACCGGCTCGGCGGCCGAGCAGATGCTGCGCTCGGCGGGCGACCTGTCGGACCAGGCGGAGGCGCTCAAGAGCTTCGTGGAGGCGTTCCTGCACGAAATCCGCAGCTCCTGACGCGTCCGGACCCGGACGCCGCGCCGGGGGCGCCCTCTCGGGGGCGCCTCTTTCCGTTCCCCCCGGGCGGCGTATAATCGGGCCATGCCGCGCGTCCTTCTCGCCCGCCTGCTGCAATCGGCCGCCGTCCTGCTGGCGGTGTCGTTCGCCGTCTATGGCCTGATCGGCCTGATGCCGGGCGATCCGATCGATCTGATGCTGAGCGCCGACCCGCGCCTGAGCAGCGCCGACGTGGCCCGCCTGAAGGCCCTCCAGGGTTTGGACCGGCCGCTCCTGGACCGCTACCTGTCGTGGCTGGGCAACGCGCTGAGCGGCGATTTCGGCTATTCCCGCCTCTATGCCCGCCCGGTCGTGGAGGTGCTTCCGGCCGCCCTCGCCAACACCGCGCAATTGATGGCCGCGGCCTTGTGCCTGTCGCTGCTGATCGGGTTGCCGCTCGGCATCCTGGCCGCCACCCGCCCCGGCTCGCCGCGCGCCGCGGCGATCCACCTGTTCGCCCTGGCCGGCATTTCGATCCCGCCGTTCTGGCTGGCCCTGTTGCTGATCCTGCTGTTCGCGGTGCTGCTGGGCGTGCTGCCGGCCGGCGGCACCGGGATCGGCGACGGCGGCGGCCTCGCGTTCCTGGTCCTGCCGGTGACCGCGCTGACCCTGGCCGGCCTGGGCGGCCACGTGCGCTACATGCGGGCCTCCATGCGCGAGGCGCTGCGCCAGGACTATGTGCGCACGGCGCGCGCCAAGGGCCTGTCCGAGCCTCGGGTGGTGTTCGGCCATGCCCTGCGCAACGCGCTTCTGCCGGTGGCGACCATCGTCGGCCTGGAGTTCGGCACCCTGTTCTCCGGCGCCCTGGTCACCGAGACCGTGTTCGCCTGGCCGGGCATGGGGCGCCTGATCTACGACGCGGTGATGGGCAACGACTACAACCTGGCGCTGGTCGCCCTGCTGCTGGCCACCGCCACCACCCTGGCCGGCAACGTCCTGGCCGACCTCGCCTACCTGGCCCTGGACCGCCGCATCCGGTTCGGCGAGGGCGGCCGATGACCGGCCGCCGCGTCCCGGGCTCGGCCGTGGCCGGCGGCGGTCTGCTCGCCGCCCTGGCCGCCGCCGCCCTGCTGGCGCCGCTGTTCGAGGCGGCGTTGGGCCTGGACGGCGAGACGGTGGACCTGTTCAACCGCTTCGCGGCGCCCTCGGCGGCGCATCCGCTGGGCACCGACGAACTGGGCCGCGACCTGCTGGCCCGCCTGCTGCGCGGCGGCCGGGTGTCGCTGGCGGTGGGACTGGCGGCGGCCCTCGCGGCGGCGGGGATCGGGACCGCGGTGGGCCTGGTCGCCGGGATGCGCGGCGGCTGGGTCGACGCCCTCTTGATGCGGCTCACCGACGGGGTGGTCGCCCTGCCCCTGCTGCCGCTGCTGATCGTGCTGGCGGCCGTCGATCCGGCCAAGCTGGGCCTCCCGGCCGCCTGGGCCGGCCAGCCGTGGCTTGAGCTGGGCCGTATCGTGGCGCTCGTCGCCCTGGTCGGCTGGACCACGGTGGCGCGGCTGGTCCGCGCCCAGGCCCTGGCCCTGCGCGACCGCGAGTTCGTCATCGCGGCGCGCGCCCTCGGGGTGGGGCCTTTGGGCGTGGCGCGGCGCCACGTCCTGCCCAACCTGCTGGCCCCGGTGATCGTCGCCACCACCCTGTCGGTGGGCAACGTGATCCTGCTGGAATCGGTGCTCAGCTTCCTCGGCCTCGGCATCCAGCCGCCGACCCCCAGCTGGGGCAACATGCTGACCAACGCGCAGGAGCTGGTCTGGCGGTCGCCGGCCCTCGCCCTGTGGCCCGGCGGCCTGATCTTCGTCACCGTGATCGCCGCCAACCTGCTCGGCGACGGCCTGCAGGACCGCCTCGATCCGCGTGCCCGGGGGACCCGGGCCCTGAAGGCCCGAGCGGGTCAGTGACTCATCAGCACCGGCACGGTCATGTGCCGCATCATGAACCGCGTCAGGCCGCCGAGCACCATCTCGCGCCACCGCTGGTGACCCCAGGCGCCCATCACCACCAGGTCGTTGTCGCCCTCGGCGACTTCCTCCAGGACCGTCTGGCCGATTTGGTGGCCGTCGGCGAAAACCTGCTTCGGGGTCGCCGGCACGCCGCGCCGGGTGAGGTGTGCGGAGATGTTGGCCCCGGTCACCGCGCCGGCCCGGGCGTGACCCTCGCCGGCCGTGTTGACCACCAGCACGGTCACCCGCTCCGCGTCGACCAGGATCGGCATCGCGTCGTGCAGGGCGCGGGTGGCCAGTCGGCTGGCGTCCCAGGCGATCACCACGCGGCGTCCGATCGGCCGCGTGAAGCCGTCCATCGGCAGCACCAGGGACGGCCGTCCGGCCGACAGCACCACCTGATCGGGGATCTCGCGCGAGCCCACCTGCACCTCCTCGTGGGTGTCGCGCTGGCTGAGCACGCCCAGGTCGACGTAGCGGAACTGGCGCACCAGACCGTCGACCAGACCGTCCTCGATCAGCCGCCATTCGTGGCCGACCCCCGCCTCGGCGCAGGCCGCCTCGAACGTCTCATGCAGGCGATCGGCCTGATCGCGGAGCGTCGCGTGCTGGCGTTCCATGACCTCGTCGCCGAGGTGCGGCCGGATGAAATCGGGAATGTCCGGCGGACTGATCACGTGAACGCCGACCAGAAAGGCGCCGTGCGCCTTGGCCAGCGTGACCGCCGCATCGAGGCGCGCCGACAGGTGGGACGAGGAGTCCACGTGAACGAGAATATCCTTGAGTGCCATGGTTCCTCGGGGCCTTCGTCTTGTTGAGCCGAGCCCCTCCCTGAACGAACTCTTGTTGTTGTTTCAGCTTAGCCCATGACCCGCCGCCATGCATCCCGAAAACGACACGTCCGACCGCCACCCTGGCACGCCGGAAACGCGCCCCCGGCCGCCGCGCCGCGCCGCGTCGCGTCGCGATAGGGTTTGATCGCCGCCGCCAAACGCCCTAATCAGGTGGGACGCGCCCGCAGCCGGGAGACCCCTCGATGACCCACGCCCCGAATTCCGCCGCCGCCCGCGACCGGGCCTGCTACCTGCATCCGTTCACCAACCTGAAGACGCACGAGGACATCGGTCCGCTGATCATCGAGCGCGGCGAAGGCGTGCGGGTGTTCGACGATGGCGGACGCGACTACATCGAGGGCCTGGGCGGCCTGTGGTGCACGGCGCTCGGGTTCAACGAGCCGCGCCTGGTGACGGCGGCGGCCCGGGCCATGGAGCGCCTGCCGTTCTATCACGGGTTCGGCCACAAGAGTTCGCCGGCCACGATCGACCTGGCGGAACGCCTGCTGTCGCTGGCCCCGGTGCCGATGTCCAAGGTGCTGTTCGCCAATTCGGGCTCGGAATCCAACGACACCGCGATCAAGCTGATCTGGTACTACAACAACGCCCGCGGACGACCGGAGAAGAAGAAGATCATCGCCCGCCAACGGGGCTATCACGGGGCCACCGTCGCGGCCGGCAGCCTGACCGGCCTGACGCCCGTGCAGACGGACTTCGACCTGCCGATCGACCGCATCCTGCATACCGCCTGCCCGCACCACTACCGCTACGCCGAGGACGGCGAAAGCGAGCAGGATTACGCCTCCCGGCTGGCCGAGGACCTGGAGGCGCTGATCCTGGCCGAGGGGCCGGAGACGGTGGCCGCCTTCTTCGCCGAGCCGGTGATGGCGGCCGGCGGCGTGCTGATCCCGCCCGCCACCTATTTCGAGAAGGTGCAGGCGGTGCTGCGCAGATACGACGTGCTGCTGGCGGCCGACGAGGTGGTCTGCGGATTCGGGCGCACCGGCAACTGGTTCGGCAGCCAGACCTACGGCATCGCGCCGGACCTGATCACCGTCGCCAAGGCGCTGTCGTCCGGCTACCTGCCGATCTCGGCGCTGATGAT
The DNA here is from genome assembly GCA_028277325.1 of Magnetospira sp. Taxonomy (GTDB): domain Bacteria; phylum Pseudomonadota; class Alphaproteobacteria; order Rhodospirillales; family Magnetospiraceae; genus JANQGL01. The sequence goes on along the minus strand of JANQGL010000069.1, from coordinate 291 downwards.
CTCCGACGACATCTATCGGGCGATGGTGTCGGAGAGCGCCAAGATCGGCATCTTCGGCCACGGGTTCACCTACGGCGGCCACCCGGTGTCGGCGGCGGTGGCCCTGGAAGCCCTGACCATCTACCAGGAGCGCGACATCGTCGGCCGGGTGCGGGCGGTCGGCCCGCACCTGCAGGCGCGGCTGGCCGACCTGGCCGGCCACCCGCTGGTCGGCCAGGTGCGCGGCGTGGGCCTTCTGGGCGCCGTCGAACTGATGCAGGACAAGGCGACCCGCACCCCGGCCTTCGGGTC
>JANQGL010000319.1 GCA_028277325.1 Magnetospira sp. | reverse complement strand
TCACCATCGCGCCGAGGGTCAGGCTGCCGCTGTCGCCTGGTGCGCGTTTCCCTTGGCCGACGCCGTTTTCGTCACCCTGCGGCGGTTGTCGCGCGGCGGCAGGCCCTGGGGAGGCGGCACCGGCCACTCGGCGCATGTGCTGACCCGTCGCGGCGTCCCCCCGGCCCTATTGCCGCCGGCCTACTTCGCGGCGGCCCTGCTGATCGGGACCGGCCTGACGGCGCTCCGGCCGTAGGCGTCCCGGACCGCCGCGGGCCAAGGCCGCGAGCGCCAGCAGGGCGAATCGCGCCCACAGCATCACCGAGGTCGCGGACAACGCCCAGCTCGGGTAGTCGTCGGAAAAATGCTTTCGGAAATAATAGCTTGTACTGCGTGTCTTGTGCCGCTCGACGAACACCGGCGACACGTCGCTGGTGCTCAGATGGTGATGCACCGGCACGTGCCCGCAATAGAGAACCCGGCCCCCGGCCCGGCGGATCCTGAGGCACAGGTCGGCATCCTCGAAATGCAGGAACATGTTGTCGTCCATGCCGCCGAGCGCCTGATACCGGTCCTTGGCGATCATCATGAAGGCGCCGGACACGGTCGGCACGTCGACGACGCCGGTGGCCGCGCCGTCCTCGTGGCGGTGCAGGCGCCGCAAGCCGGCGTGCCCGGGCCACAGGCGGTCGAGTCTGACGAGTTCCGCGAACGCCCGCCACGGAGTGAGAGTCTCGCGCCGCCCGCCCCGCTGCTCGATCCCGTCCATGCCGAGCAGCCGGCCCCCGCACAGCCACGCCTTCGGGTCCGCGACCAGCACCGCCCGCACCGCCGAAAGGGCGCCGTCGGACAGAATCAGATCCGGATTGACGAAGGCGAGGAACCGGCCGCCGGCGTGCGCCGCGCCCAGATTGCAGGCGGCGGCGAAGCCGATATTGGCGCCGGGACGGACGAGCCGAAACCGCGAATCGGCCTCCCGCCACCGGTTCAGGAACGCGCGGGCCTCGGGCGCGTTCCCGTTGTCGACGACGATCAGCTCCCCCAGCCCGTCCTGCCCGGCCACCGCGGCGAGGCCGTCCTCGAGGCAGGGACCGGTGCGATAGGACACCACCACCGCCGAAACATCGGCATCGACGGGAGGGAGGCCGGGCGGCCGCCGATCCCTGCCATTTTGGCGAGCGTTCATTTTCAAGGGCCTCGTTCGCCGCTGTGCCGCCAACCGTCACCGCGCCGCGACCCAGGCAGGCGTTCCGGGCAGGAACGTGGCATGGGCGCGACAGCCGCCGGCCTCCTGCGCCGCGTCGCGCAGGCGCGAAAACGTTGGATTTCCTCGGCTGTTGCGGCTTCGGTGAGGCATATCGGCAACATGTGATCATTTTATTGTGTCGGGTTCAAGCTTCGCTTGGCAGGCGCATCGATAACCAGTAAAGAGGAGGTAGATTACGTTGTCTTGCTCCGATCTCGAGGTACCATCGATGAAACTGTCGACGATCCTTACGATTAGCGCCGCGATGATGACGAGCGGGGTCACATGGGCCGCCTCGGACGTTAGCAACGATGGCGGAACGGCAAACCAGGCGGCCGCCAGTGTCGCGGCCCCGGTCGCAGCCACGCAGACCGCGACGATCATTGCCGGTTCGGTCGCCGGGGCGGTTGCTCCGGCGCCGGTCGTCGCGCCGGCGCCGGGTGTCGCGCCGCAGGGTCCGACCAGCCGCCTGTTCGACACCCGCCAGATGGGCCGCGCGGCCGGCGGACGCTTCGCCAAGGTCGGCGTCTGGGTCGAAGGCTCGGTCACCGCCATCGACAAGAACGAGACCGGCCTGTCGATGGACGGCACGGTCTACACGCTGATCGGCGGCGCCGACTACAAGTTCAACGACCGCGGCGTCGTGGGCCTCGCCCTCGGCTACGATTCGGTCGATATCGACACCGCCTTCAACAACGGCACCTACGAAAGCAACGGCCTGACCGTCGCGCCGTACTTCGGGTACGCGCTCACCCCGCGGTGGTCGATCGACCTGTCCGGTGGCTACACCTGGCTGGATTACGACACCTCCCGCAACAGTTCGGCGGTCCGCGGCTCGTTCGACGCCGGGCGCTGGTTCGGGTCGGCCAACGTGAACGGCACCTACTCCCACAACCGCTGGCGGTTCTTCCCGCGCCTGGGCGTCCTGTACCTTTCGGAAACCCAGGACGGCTACACCGAGACCGGTGCCGGCGCGACCGTCGTCGGTGAGGACAGCTTCGACTTCGGACGCCTGACCGGCGGCCTGAAGCTCGGCTACGCCTTCAACAACGTTCTGCCCTACGCCAAGGTGATGGGCGAATGGGACTTCACGACCCCCGACTCGGTCCAGAAGGCCAACGGCCAGTTCTCCAACGTGGATGACGGCGGCGTGGTCCTCGGCCTCGGCGTGGACGTGTTCCGCGGTCCGTTCACCGCCAGCCTGGAAGGCTCCTACAACTCCGGTCTGCGTGACGACCTCGACATCTATCAGGGCAAGCTGCGGCTGCGCTACGACTTCTAACCAGCCGCCTTGCACGCTCGCATGACACGGAGGAGGGCCGGATCGTTCGTTCCGGCCCTCCTTCTCGTTCTGGCCGTTCTCGGCGGATGCGCCGATCGCCATCAGACGGCGGCGCGAATCGCCGAAGGTCGCGCCCTGCGGCCGGACGTGGTGGCGACCCGCCTTTTCCATATCGCCACCTGGCGTCCCGCCGCGTTCACGCCGGGCGCGCCGCTCGCGGTCTACATCGAGGGCGACGGCCGGGCGTGGATCACGGCAACCCGGGTTTCCGGCGATCCGACGCCGCGCGATCCGGTGGCGCTGGAACTGGCGGCCCGCGACCGGCGCCCCAACGTGGTCTACATCGCCCGGCCCTGCCAATACGTGACCGGCGCCCAGCGGCGCAACTGTTCCCCCGCCTTCTGGACCAATGCCCGGTTCGCCGAACAGGTCGTCGCCGCCACCGACGCGGTGATCGGCCACTACAAGCGACAGGCGGCGGCGCCGGCGGTTCGTCTGTACGGGTACTCGGGGGGCGGCACGCTCGCCGCCCTGGTCGCCGCGCGGCGCGACGACGTCGCCTGGCTGGCCACGGTCGGCGCGGTCCTCGACCACGCCCACTGGACCCGCCTGGAAGGCCTGACCCCGCTCACCCATTCCCTCAACCCGGCCGATGCCGCGCCGCGGCTCGCCCGCATCCCGCAGGTGCACTACGTCGGGGCCGACGACACGGTGGTTCCGCCGCGGGTGGCGCGCGCCTTTCAGCAACGCTTCCCGGCCGGCGCCAGACCCGCCGTGGTGGTCGTTCCGAACGCCGATCACCTGTGCTGCTGGACCGACGCCTGGCCGTCCCTTTTGCGACGCGAGCCATGACCCGCGTCTCGGCGCCGGACGGCCGACGACCGGCGCGGGGCGCACGCTGGATCGCCGCCGCCGCCCTGGCCCTGGCGATCCCCCTGGGCCTCGGATCGCTGCCGCCGTTCGCCGTCGGGTACTGGGACAAGGCGGAGATCCTGCAAATCTGGCTGCACGCCGCCTCGGC
>JANQGL010000287.1 GCA_028277325.1 Magnetospira sp. | reverse complement strand
TTCGCCGGCCGAGAAGCTGGACATCGCGCGGCGGCTCGACGACCTCGGGGTGCCGGAGCTGGAGATCGGCATCCCGGCGATGGGCGACGACGAGCGGGCCGGCATCCGTGCCGTGGCCGGGCTCGGCCTGGCCGCCCGGCTGATGGTGTGGTGCCGGCTGCATGACGCCGACATCGCCCTCTGCCGCGGCCTCGGGGTCGATCTGGTCGACCTGTCGATCCCGGTGTCCGATCAGCAGATCGGCCGCAAGCTGGGGCGCGACCACGCCTGGGTGCTGACCGCCATCGCGTGCGCCGTGCCGAGGGCCCTGGACCTCGGGCTGGAGGTCTGCATCGGCGGCGAGGACAGCTCGCGGGCCGACCCGGAGTTCCTCAAGCGGGTCTGCGAGGCGGCCGAGAAGGCCGGCGCCCGGCGGTTCCGGTTCGCCGACACGGTGGGCGTCCTCGACCCGTTCACCACCCACGACCGGATCGCCGGCCTGCGCGCGGCGACCGGTCTGGACCTGGAGATCCACGCCCACGACGACCTGGGCCTGGCCACCGCCAACACCCTGGCCGCCCTGCGCGGCGGCGCCACCCATGCCAACACCACCGTGCACGGCCTGGGCGAGCGGGCCGGCAACGCGGCGCTCGAAGAGGTGGCGATGGGCTGCAGGCAGATCCTCGGCCGGGACACCGGCATCGACCTGCGCCGCTACCAGGCGCTGTCCGACGCCGTGGCCGCCGCGTCCGGGCGCCCGGTGCCGTGGCACAAGAGCCTGATCGGGGCCGGGGTGTTCACCCACGAGGCCGGCATCCACGTCGACGGCCTGCTCAAGGACCGCGCCAACTACCAGGGCGTCGACCCGGCCGAGCTCGGGCGCGACCACCGGCTGGTGCTCGGCAAGCACTCCGGCACCAAGGGCGTCGCGCTGGCCTATCGCGACCTGGGGATCCTGATCGACAGGGCGCAGGCCGAACGGATCCTGGCCCGGGTGCGCCGGTTCGTGAGCACCCGCAAGCGACCGCCCGGGCGGGCCGACCTGGAACGCTTCCTGCGCGAGGACACCCCGCGTCCGCTGGCCCTGCTGGCGACCCCGGCCAGCGCCGCCAACACCGACCGCGACCCCGCCCGCCTGCCCGGAGATGCCGCATGACCCCCGATTTCCGAGACGACATGCAGGACCTGGAAAGCGCCGAGGACTTCCTCGGTTATTTCGAGCTGCCGTTCGACGAGCGGGTGGTGCGGGTGAACCGCCTGCACATCCTGCAGCGGTTCCACGACTACCTGGCGGCCGAGGACGATCCCGGCTACGACCGCCACAAGGCGCTTCTGGCCCGCGCCTACCAGGACTTCGTGGAGTCCGACGCGCGGACCGAGAAGGTGTTCAAGGTGTTCCGCGACGCGACGTCGTCGGGCGATGCGCCGGTCGGATTCGTGCCACTCGGCGACATCGCGAAATAAGGAGGCCCGGCCATGCAACCCCGGTTCGAGTTCGGTGCCGCCGTTCGGGTGACCCGCAGCCTGCGCAACGACGGCACCTTTCCGGGCCTCGACCGGGGCGCCCTGCTGGTCAGGCGCGGCGCGGTGGGCCACGTGCGCGACGTCGGCACCTTCCTTCAGGACCAGGTCATCTACGCGGTGCACTTCCTGGACGACAACCTGGTGGTCGGCTGCCGGGACGGCGAACTGATCGACGCCGCCGACCCCTGGGTGCCGAGCCGCTTCGAGTTCCGCGACAAAGTGACCCCGTGTCGCCGGCTCGCAACCGGCGGCCGGGTGGCGGCGGCGCCGGGCGACGAGGGCGAGGTGCTCAAGGTGCTGCGCGACGCGCCGGGCGGCGTCGCCTATCACGTCAGGTTCAGCGGGCGCACCCTGCAGGTGCCGGAAACCGCCCTGACCGATCCGGCGGAGACCGCCCCATGACCTTCGCGGTGCTGACCGACGGCCCGGTCCGGTCGGGGTTCGCCTATCACCTGCTGCGCGCCGCCGTCGATGCCTTCGGGGTCGGCCCGGCGCAGTTGGACGCGGCGCGGCGGCGCACGGCGGAACGCCGCGCCGAGCGGGCGCTGGCCCTGGAAAGCCGGGTCCTGGCGACCCCGGAGGCGGCGCGGGTGGTCGTCGAGGCGGCGCGGGTCGATGCCGCGCTGGGCGAAATCGCCGGCCGCTACGAGACGCGGGGCGCGTTCCTGGCCGACATGGCGGCCAATGGCCTGGAGGAGGCGACCCTGGCCGAGGCGATCGGCC
>JANQGL010000265.1 GCA_028277325.1 Magnetospira sp. | reverse complement strand
AGGCCCTGCGCGGCGCCGCGGCGGTGGGCGCCGACATGGACAACATCGCGCAGCTTCTGGACCGCCTGTTCGGCCTCGACCGCCCGGAGGATCGGGAGGCCGGCCGATGAGCCTGGACGAGAAACTGGACCGCATCGCGCGCCGCCACGAGGAACTGGGCACCCTGCTGGGCACCGCCGGCGGCGGCGACGATTTCGTGCGCATGTCCAAGGAATACGCCGACCTGGGGCCGATCGTCGAGGCGATCGCCGAGCTGAACACGGTACGTGGCGAGGCCGAGGACCTGGCGCAACTGGCCACCGCCGGGGACGATCCGGAGATGCGGGCCCTGGCCGAGGAGGAACTGCAGGCGCTTCGGGCCCGCCTGCCGAACCTGGAGCGGGCGGTCAGGCTGCTGCTCCTGCCCAAGGACGCGGCGGACGAGAAGAACGCCATCCTGGAGGTGCGGGCCGGCACCGGCGGCGACGAGGCCGCCCTGTTCGCGGCCGACCTGTTGCGCATGTATCAGCGCTATGCCGATGCCCGGCGCTGGACGTTCGAGATCATGGACGTCAGCGAAACCGGGATCGGCGGCATCAAGGAGGCGGTGGTGGAGATCGCCGGCCGCGACGTGTTCGCGCGGCTGAAGTTCGAATCCGGGGTGCATCGGGTGCAGCGCATCCCGGCCACCGAATCGGGCGGCCGGATCCATACCTCGGCGGCCACCGTGGCGGTGCTGCCGGAGGCCGAGGAGGTGGACGTGGCGCTGGAGGACAAGGACCTGCGGATCGACACCTACCGCTCCCAGGGGGCCGGCGGCCAGCACGTCAACACCACCGATTCGGCGGTCCGCATCACTCACCTGCCGACCGGCATCGTGGCCGCCTGCCAGGACGAGAAGTCGCAGCACAAGAACAAGGCCAAGGCCCTGAAGATGCTGCGTTCGCGCATCTACGAGGAGGAACGGCGCCGGATGGCCGACGAGCGCGCCGCGGCCCGCAGGGGGCAGGTCGGCTCCGGCGACCGTTCGGAGCGCATCCGCACCTACAACTTCCCGCAGGGCCGGGTGACCGATCACCGCATCAGCCTGACCCTGCACAAGCTGGACCGGGTGATGGAGGGCGAGCTGGACGACCTGATCGACGCCCTGATGGCGGAGGATCAGGCGGCGCGGCTGGCCGAGGTGGCCTGAGCGCCGCCGGACCGGCACCGCCGACCCTGGGCGCGGCGACCGCCGGCGCCGCCGAGGTCCTCGCCGCCGCCGGCATCCCCGAGCCGCGCCTGGAGGCGCGGCTGCTGGTCGCCTGGGCCAGCGGCCTGGACCCGCAAACGGTGTTCGGCTATCCGGAGCGCCCGCTCGCCGACCACGCCGCCGCCCGGTTGCGCGACGCGACGGCACGCCGGGCCGCGCGGGTGCCGCTGGCCCATATCCTGGGAATCCGCGAATTCTGGAGCCTGCCGTTCCGGGTCACCCGCGATGTCCTGGTGCCGCGCCCGGACAGCGAGACCCTGGTCGCGGCGGCGCTGGACGCCGGCCTGCCGGACGGCGCGCGGCTGCTCGACCTGGGCACCGGCAGCGGCTGCCTGCTGCTCGCCCTGCTCCACGAACGCCCCGACTGGACCGGGGTCGGCGTCGACCGCAGCCCGGCGGCCCTGGCGGTGGCGCAGGAAAACGCCCGCGCCCTGGGCCTCGCGGACCGGGCCGGGTTCGTGGCCGGCGACTGGACGGCGCCGCTCGCGAGTCGGTTCGACGCCATCCTGTCCAACCCGCCCTACGTCCGGTCGGCCGATCTCGCGACCCTGGACCCCGAGGTGCGCGACCACGACCCGGCCCTCGCCCTCGACGGCGGCGCCGACGGCCTGGAGGCCTATCGGCGGATCGTCGCCGAGGTGCCGCGTCTGCTGCGCGCCGGCGGCCGGCTGGGGCTGGAGGTGGGGGGCGGCCAGGCCGCTGCGGTGAGCGGGTTGATGGCCGCCGCCGGGTTCGGCGGACTCATCCGCAGACACGATCTCGGCGGCGTCGCGCGATGCCTGACCGGTACATTGAAAAGGCTATAGATCGTAAAAAAAACGCTTGGAAAAAACCGGCGTCCCGACTAGGTTTGACCTACGGCCCGGTGAATAATGACGCCGGGGTCCGGAGATCGGGCGGGAGACGTCCGCGCCGCTGGATCTTGATCCGACGGCTCTCCGATCGAGGGTTGGCCTTCGCGAAACGTGAGTCCGCCGAACGGCAGGGCCGGAGGCGTCCGAGGGACGCCAGCGAAGCATTTTGTATGAACCAGGAAAATCAGAATCAGGGTACCATGAACAAGGGTCCTCATTCCAAGCGTACGCGCTCGCGGAATAACGGGAAGCGTCACACCAACAACAAGAATCACATCTACGACAGCAACGGACCCGATGTCCGGGTGCGGGGAACGGCCCACCAGGTCCTCGAGAAGTACCTTTCGCTGGCCCGGGATGCCTCGTCGGCCGGCGATCGGATTTCGGCCGAGGGCTACTATCAGTACGCCGAACACTACTACCGCGTGATCAGCGCCCAGCAGGACGGCCAGGCGCCGCCCCGGCAGCCGCGCGCACCCGGACACGACCGCGACGGCGGGGATGTGATGGGCGACGACCCGTCGCCCGCGCGGACCGGTGACGGCGAGCCGGCGCAGCCGACCGAACCGGCGGCCGAGGAAACGCCGCCGATGGCTGGCGCGCCGGAGCCGGACGGCGTGACCGAGGCACCCTCGCCCCGCCCGGCGCCGTCCGCCGACCCGGTCGAGAAGCCGAAACGCGGACGTCCGCGCAAGGTGGCCAAGCAGCCCGCCGAGACATCCGAAGACCCGCGTCCCGAGGACTCGGGCGAGGCGAAAAGCGAAACCGCCACCGCCGCCTGACAGGCGTCCGGCCACGGCCGGCCCATTTGCGGCCGTCGGGCTTGGCCGAGCCCGGCTGGCGGAACGGGACGGATCGACGAATTCGCGACGGGTGGCGTCCATCGCCGGATGGTCGACCGCAAGATTAGGTCGCGTGGCCGCTGCTCATGCCGTCACCGCCGCGGCGTCGAGCAGGACCGGCCAGTCGGCCTCGACGATCTCGATGCCGAGCCGGTCGCAGAACCGGCGTTCCTTGGACGTCGGCTCGGGACACAGGAGCCAGCCGGTCGGATGGCCGTGGCCGTAGACCAGATCGGCGAGCACCATGCGCTCGGTGTCGCGGGTCAGGCGCAGGCCGAGAAACAGGTACTGGCGGTCGCGGCGATAGGCCTTGAGGAACGGCGGGACCGCGAAACCGCCCATCAGCTCGGTGATGTAGTCCACGTAGTCGGCGTCGGAGCCGATGGGCAGCCCGCGTCCCGACCCGCTCTACATCGCCTCCGCCGCCGACTACGTGGACTACATCACCGAGCTGATGGGCGGTTTCGCGGTCCCGCCGTTCCTCAAGGCCTATCGCCGC
>JANQGL010000191.1 GCA_028277325.1 Magnetospira sp. | reverse complement strand
GAACATGGTGGCCGGCGGCGCCGGCACCGTCCAGCCGGCCTGGCCCAGGGCCTCGATCAGCACGTCGCGGCGCTCCCGATAGAGGGCGCGGATGCCGTCGACGCAGTCCTGCGGACCGTTCAGCGCCGCCGCCGCCGCCACCTGGACCGGCGTGAAGGCCCCGTAGTCCAGGTAGGACTTGATGCGCGCGAGAGCGGCGATGAGGGTCTTGTTGCCGGCCGCGAAGCCGATCCGCCAGCCCGGCATGTTGTAGGTCTTGCTCATCGAGGTGAATTCCACCGCGATGTCCCGCGCCCCCGGAATCTGCAGGATCGACGGCGGCGGCGCGGCGTCGAAATAGATCTCCGCGTAGGCCAGGTCGGACAGGATCCAGATGCCGTGATGGCGGCAGAAGTCCACAACCCGGGCGTAGAACTCAAGATCGACCAGCTCCGCCGTCGGGTTGTTCGGGTAGTTGAGCACCAAGGCCGTGGGCTTGGGCACCGAATGGATGACCGCGCGCTCCAGGGCCGCGAAATAGGGGGCGTCCGGCTTCACCGGGATGCTGCGCACCGCCGCGCCGGCGATGATGAACCCGAACTGGTGGATGGGATAGGAGGGGTTCGGCACCAGGATCACGTCGCCCGGGCTGGTGATGGCGGACGCCAGGTTGGCCAGGCCCTCCTTGGAGCCGAGGGTCACGATGGCCTCGCTCTCCGGGTCGATGTCGACGTTGAAGCGGCGCGCGTAGTAGGCCGCGTGGGCCTTGCGCAGGCCCGGAACGCCGCGCGAGTTGGAATAGCGGTGGGTGCGGCCGTCGCGCACCGTCTCGATGAGTTTGTCGACGATGTGCGGCGGGGTCGGCTGATCCGGGTTGCCCATCCCGAAATCGATGATGTCCTCGCCGGCCGCCCGGGCCCGCGCCTTCATCGCGTTCACCTCGGCGAACACATAGGGCGGAAGTCGGCGGATCTTGTGGAACTCCTGTTGCATGTTCGATGTCCGTTCACGGCGGTTGGGGAATCGGCCGGCGCGTCGGACGCGCCGGCGCGGTACGGCCGTGTCAGTTGATGAAGTAGATTTCCGCCCGCCGGTTGCCGGCCTCGCCCGACGGCATCACCTCGAAATAGGCCGGTTCGCGGTCGGCCACCGCGGCCTGGCTCACCTTTCCGGCATCGGCGCCCAGGCGAACCAGCTCGCGCACCACGGCGTTGGCGCGCGCCGCCGAGATGTCCAGGTTGACCCGGCGGTGCTTGTCCTGCGGCATGTTGGCGGTGCGGCTGCTGGCATGGCCGACCACCCGGACCTGGCTGCCGCGCTGGCGCTGCAGGGCCACCACCTGGCGCAGGATGGTGCGGTCCTGGCCGGACAGGCTGGACGAGCCGTTGGCGAACTGGATGGTCGCCACCCGCTCGGCGCCGGCCGGCAGCACCGGCATCGTCCGGTCGGCCATGGTCAGGGTTCCGGTGCGGTCGTCGCCCGCGTAGCCGCCGGTCGCGGCGACCCCCTGGCCGCTGACCACCACCGTCCCGCCGACCGTCGGGTCGGAGATGCCGCTGGCGAACATGGCGCCGTCGGGGCGCGACGGCAGGCGGGCGCCGGCCTGATCCTCGGAGGTCACGACCTGCAGCGGCTGCGGCCGCGGGCCGAGCCACGGCATGTCGGGAACCGATGCGGCCGGGGCGGCGGCGGTTTCGGCCGGCGCCGCCGATTGCGGGGCCGGCATCGGGGTCATCGCGGCGACGTCGACCGCGGTCGTCGGGGACGCGCTCGGCATGGCGGAGGGCGCGAGGGCGCGCGGCCGGGCGCCGTCGTCGGCGCCTTGGGCGGAGGCGACCGCGTCGGCGTAGCGCCGTTGCGCGGTATCGCCGGCCAGCCCCTCTTCGACCGTGGCCGGGCGCAGGCCTTCCGGAACGTCGGCCGCCGACGGGTTGTCCCGGTCGCCGGCCGGTGCCGCCTCGGCGTCCGAGTCGTCGAACCAGCCTTCGGTCACATCCTCGGTCCAGCCGCAGGCGCCCAGCGCAAGCGTCGCGGCCAGCAGGACGGCGGCGGTCAGCTTCGGCAACGTGTTCATTCTAGCTGTGCTCATGATTGCCTGTGTTGCATGCGGGCGTGCGTCCGGCTAGTGTCCCGAATCCGAAGTTCGTATCATTATATGGCAGGCGCTTTCGAACTTCGGATTCGATAAGGACACTAGGTAACCTTTTGAGTCTAGTGTGGTTTCGGAGTCGAAGTTCGCCATGGACTCTGTCCCGCATAATATCGCGAACTTCGAATCCACCACACTAGGACTCCTCTGATTCCATTTTCCAGCCTGGGGAATTTCCGTTAAAACTATACAAACGGCCGGAAAAAATAAACGGTGCAGAACAAGGTCCGCCAACGGACCGGCAGGGAGAGCAAACGGAATTCATGGACGGCCACTCCGTTGGCCGGTCCCATTGCAATGAGGGAGATCATGGCCGAACAAGCGAAAACCGAACCCAAGCTGCCGGACCCGGCGGAGGTCAGCGGGATCATGACAGACATCGCCGAGCGCAGCCAGCGCATTGTGGCGGAGTTCCTGTCCCGCCAGTCGGGCGAAAAGCTCGGCAATCCGGACCCGCTCGGGATCGGCGCGGCGTTCTTCGAGATGACCGCCAAGATGATGCAGGATCCGGCCCGCCTGATGCAGGCGCAGGTCAACCTGTGGCAGGATTACATGGCCCTGTGGCAGCAGACGACCCGCCGCATCCTGGGCGATGAGGCGGATCCGGTGGTGGCCCCGGCGCGCGACGACCGCCGGTTCAAGGACGAGGCGTGGTCGGACAACGAACTGTTCGACTTCATCAAGCAGTCCTACCTGCTGACCGCGCGCTGGATGCAGGGCGTGGTGACCGACGTCGACGGTCTGGACGACAAGACCAAGAAGAAGGTCGAGTTCTACACCAGGCAGTACATCGACGCCATGTCGCCGAGCAATTTCGTGACGACCAACCCGGAGGTGCTGCGCACCACCGCCGAGACCGGCGGCGAGAACCTGCTGCGCGGCCTGCAGAACATGCTGACCGACCTGGAGCGCGGCAAGGGCAAGCTGCGCATCTCGATGACCGATTACGAAGCCTTCACGATCGGCGAGAACATCGCGGCGACGCCCGGCAAGGTCATCTACCAGAACGACATGATGCAGCTGATCCACTACACCCCGACCACCGAGGAGGTGTACAAGACGCCGCTGCTCATCTGTCCGCCGTGGATCAACAAGTTCTACATCCTGGACCTGCGGGCCAAGAACTCGTTCATCAAGTGGTGCATCGACCAGGGGCTGTCGGTGTTCGTCATCTCCTGGGTCAACCCGGACGAACGGCACGCCGAGAAGGACTTCGACGAGTATATGCTTCAAGGCCCGATCGAGGCCCTGGACGTGGTCAAGCAGGTCACCGGCGAGGACAAGGTCAACGCCATCGGCTATTGCCTGGGCGGCACCCTGATGGCGGCGACCATCGCCTACCTGACCTCGAAGAACGACGACCGGATCAAGACCTGCACCTATTTCACGACGATGCTGGACTTTTCCGATCCGGGCGACCTCGGCGTCTTCATCGACGACGTGCAGCTCAACCACATGGACAAGCTGCTGTTCGAGAAGGGGTATCTCGACGGCGCCGAGATGGCCAACACCTTCAACATGCTGCGCGCCAACGACCTGATCTGGTCGTTCGTGGTCAACAACTACCTGCTGGGCAAGGACCCGTTCCCGTTCGACCTCCTGTACTGGAACTCGGACTCCACCCGCCTGCCGGCCCGGATGCACAGCAACTACCTGCGCAACTTCTATATGGACAACAAACTGATCGAACCCGGCGGGGTGACCTTCGACGGGGTTCCGATCGACCTGCGCACCATCAAGACCCCGGCCTATTTCCTGTCGACCAAGGAGGACCACATCGCGCCGTGGACCTCCACCTACGCGGCGACCCAGCTGTTCTCCGGTCCGGTCAAATTCGTGCTCGCCGGCTCCGGGCACATCGCCGGCGTCATCAATCCGCCGGCCGCCGACAAGTACGGCTACTGGACCAAGACCGGCAAGCCGCCGAAGGACCCCGACAAATGGTTCGAGGGGGCCAAGCAGACCGACGGCTCCTGGTGGGGCGACTGGCTGGCCTGGGTCGGCGGCAAGTACGGCGACGGCAAGGTGCCGGCCCGCAAGCCCGGCGACGGCGGGGTGGAGATCCTCGAGGACGCCCCCGGTGCCTACGTCAAGGCGCGGCTCACCTGACGGGGGCCGGAAAAGGGTTGCCGCAGGCCTTCGCGGCATGAGGCGACCCTTTGAAAACCCGACCCTGGCGCGTGACCGTCTTCGTTCCGGCCACCAACCCGAACGTCATGCGCGGGCGTGTCCCGCGCCCCCGCCGGTCGACCTCCGAGTCGCAACCACCCGGATGGCCGGGCCACGGGCGTTGCCCGGCCCGGCCGCGACGTCGGTGGGGGCGCGAAAACGATCCCGTCGCCCCGAGGCTTGATCCCCGCGCCGCCCCCGGCCATGGTGTCGCCATCGTTCCACGACGGCCGTCAAGGAGGAGTCCCGCCATGTCCGACCGCCCGCCGCAGACCGACGTCGCCATCATCGGAGCCGGGCCGGCCGGCCTGTTCGCGGTGTTCGAATGCGGGATGCTCGGGATGCGCTGTCGGGTGATCGATCCGCTGGACATGGTGGGCGGTCAGCTTTCGGCCCTGTACCCGGAAAAGCCGATCTACGACATCCCCGGCATGCCGTCGGTCCTGGCCGGCGACCTGGTGGCGGCGCTGGAGACCCAGGCCGCCCCGTTCGCCCCGGCCTATCACCTGGGGCAGCGCGTGGAGTCGCTGGACGAGCAGGCGGACGGCCGGTTCCTGCTCACCACCTCGACCGGCACCCGGATCGACGCGCGGGCGGTGATCCTGGCCGCCGGGGCCGGCGCCTTCGGCCCCAACCGGCCGCCGCTGGACGGCATCGAATCCTACGAGGGGCGCGGCGTGTTCTACATGGTGGGCAAGCGCGGCGCCTTGCGGGGCAAGCGGATCGTCATCGCCGGCGGCGGCGACTCGGCGGTCGACTGGGCGATCTCGCTGGCCGACCTGGCGGAAAGGATCTACGTGGTGCACCGACGGCCGAAATTCCGCGCCGCCCCGGAGAGCGCGGCCCGCCTGAAATCCCTGGCCGACGACCCGGCGTGCCCGGTCGAGTTGGTGATTCCCTACCAGCTGGACGCCCTGGAGGGCGACGGGGTCCGCCTGGAGGCGGTGATCGTCAAGACCCTGGACGGGGAGGCGCGGCGCCTGGAGGCCGACGTGCTGCTGCCGTTCTTCGGCCTGGCGACCGACCTCGGGCCGATCGCCGGCTGGGGCCTCGAGCTGGACATGACCCACGTGACGGTCGACCCGACCACCATGGCGACCAGCCGGCCGGGCGTGTTCGCGATCGGCGACATCGCCACCTATCCCAACAAGCTGAAGCTGATCCTCTGCGGGTTCTCGGAAGCGGCGCTGGCCGCCCACGCCATCCGGCCGCTGGTCCATCCGGGCGAGGAGCTGCACTTCGAGTACTCGACCACCAGCGGCGTGCCGGGGGTCTAGGGCCTGTAGACATTCATCTTGGGAGCCTCGGCCGCCGATCGCCCGTTCAGGGTCAGGCCGCGGTCGTCGGCCGAGACGCGGATCGTGGACCCGTCGGCGATCGTCCCTTCGAGGATCAGCCCGGCCAGCGGGGTCTGCAGGTGGCGCTGGATCACCCGTTTCAGCGGCCGCGCCCCGTAGGCCGGGTCGTAGCCGGCGTCGGCCAGCCAGTCGCGCGCCGGCGGGTCCAGGTCGAGGGTGAGCTTGCGGTCGTCGAGCAGCTTCCGGAGGCGGCCGAGCTGGATGTCCACGATGCCGCCCATGTGCTCGCGGAACAGCCGGTGGAACAGGATCACCTCGTCCAGCCGGTTCAGGAACTCCGGCCGGAAGGCGGCGCGCACCACCTCCATCACCAGCGGCCGCACCTCGGTCGAGTCGTGGCCCTCCTCCTGCTCGGCCAGGATCTCCGCCCCCAGGTTGGAGGTCAGCACGATCAGGGTGTTGCGGAAGTCCACCGTGCGCCCCTGGCCGTCGGTCAGGCGGCCGTCGTCGAGCACCTGGAGCAGCACGTTGTACACGTCCGGATGCGCCTTCTCCACCTCGTCGAACAGGATCACCTGATAGGGCCGCCGGCGCACCGCCTCGGTCAGCGCGCCGCCCTCGTCGTAGCCCACGTAGCCCGGCGGGGCGCCGATCAGGCGGGCGACGGCGTGCTTCTCCATGTATTCCGACATGTCGATGCGGACCATCGCCTGTTCGTCGTCGAACAGGAACTCGGCCAGCGCCTTGGTCAGTTCGGTCTTGCCGACCCCGGTCGGCCCCAGGAACAGGAACGAGCCGATCGGCCGGTTGGCGTCCTGCAACCCGGCGCGGGCCCGGCGCACCGCGTTGGACACCGCCTCCAGGGCCTCCGCCTGACCGATCACCCGGTTCTGCAGGTTGGCCTCCATGGCCAGCAGCTTCTCGCGCTCGCCCCGCAGCATCTTGTCGACCGGAATGCCGGTCCAGCGCGACACCACGGCGGCGATGTGGGTCTCGGTCACCGCCTCCTCGACCATGCGGTGGCTTTCCCGTTCCTCGGCCTCGGCGAGGCGGCGTTCGAGCTCCGGAATGAGGCCGTAGCGCAGCTCGCTGGCCTCCTCGTACCTGCCCTCGCGCATCGCCCGCTCGCCCGCGATGCGGGCCTGGTCCAGCTTTTCCTTGAGTCCGGTGGCCACCGACAGGGCGCC
>JANQGL010000218.1 GCA_028277325.1 Magnetospira sp. | reverse complement strand
GACCCAGGCACTCTCCGGGTACAAACGGTCCCTGAACCGGGAACGGTTCGTCGCGGAGGTCGAATCCCTGACCGACGCCGGCCGGGAAAAGGTTTTCGACGTCCAGGTGCCGGGTGTTCATGCCTTCGACGCGAACGGGCTTTTTGTCCACAATTGCGGGGAACAGCCGCTGCCGCCCTACGGTGCCTGCCTGCTGGGCTCCATGAACCTGGCCCGCCACGTGCGCGAGCCGTTCACCGAGGCCGCGGCGCTCGACCTCGACGCCCTGGCGCGCGACGTGCGGGTCGCGGTGCGGTTCATGGACAACGTGGTCGACCTGTCGCGGTTCCCGCTCGACGCGCAGACCGCGGAGGCGCGGGCCAAGCGGCGCATCGGCCTCGGGGTGACCGGGCTGGCCGACGCCCTGATCCTGTGCGGCGCCCGCTACGGCGGCCCGCGCGCGGTCAAGCTGACCGAAACCTGGCTCGCCACCCTGCGCAGGGAGGCCTACCTGGCCTCGGTGGACCTGGCCCGCGAGAAAGGGGCGTTCCCGCTGTTCGACGCCGAGAAGTACCTGGCCGGCGAAACCGTCAAGAGCCTCGATCCGGAGGTCCGCAAGGCGATCGCCGATCACGGCATCCGCAACGCCCTGCTGACCTCCATCGCCCCCACCGGCACGATCTCCCTGCTCGCCGACAACGTCTCCTCCGGCCTGGAGCCGGTGTTCAGCTTCTCCTACACCCGCAGCGTGCTGATGCCGGACGGCAGCCGCCGCGAGGAACGGGTGAGCGACCACGCCTATCGCCTGTTCCGCCGCCTGCACGGCGACGCGCCGCTGCCCGACGCCTTCGTCGACGCCCAGACCCTGAGCCCGGCCGAGCATCTGGTGATGCAGGCGACGGTGCAGACCTACATCGATTCGTCGATCTCCAAGACCATCAACCTGCCCGAGGACATCCCCTTCGAGGCCTTCAAGGACGTCTACCAGCAGGCCTACGACCTGGGCTGCAAGGGCTGCACCACCTACCGTCCCAACGACGTCACCGGCGCGGTCCTGACGGCGGCCAGGCCGGACACCAAACCGCGGGCGGCGACGCAGGCCGAACTGCCGCTGGAGCGCCCGGCCCGGCGCGCCGCGCGACCGGCCGCCGACGACCAGGGCGGCAAGGTGCATCAGATGTTCAAGCCGCTGGACCGCCCGGAGGCGCTGCCCGGCGCCACCTACAAGGTGCGCTGGCCGGAGAGCGACCACGCCATCTACATCACCCTCAACGACATCGTCGACGACATGGGGCGGCGGCGGCCGTTCGAGGTGTTCATCCACTCCAAGGACACCGAGCACTACGCCTGGACGGTGGGCCTGACCCGGATGATCTCGGCGGTGTTCCGGCGCGGCGGCGACGTCGCCTTCGTGGTCGAGGAACTGGAGGCGGTGTTCGATCCGCGCGGCGGCCACTGGATGAAGGGGCGCTACGTGCCGTCCCTGCTGGCCGCCATCGGCGAGGTCATCGAACAGCACATGGTCGCGATCGGCTTCCTGGGCGCCCCGGAGGCCCCGCGCGACGACACCGACGAGGCCAGGGCGCTGACCGGCACCGACGACGGTCCGCCGCCCGAGCCGGCCGGCGCCGCGCCGCGCCCCCGCCAGCGTCATTGCCCGAAGTGCCGGCAGCCGACCCTGGTCCGCCAGGAAGGCTGCGACACCTGCTTCTCCTGCGGATACTCCAAATGCGGCTAGCCCCTCCGTCCGCCTACGACACCCTGTGCGCCCGGTTCCGGCGCGTGCTGCTGCTCGGCGACGCCGAATCGGTGCTGCACTGGGATTCCTCGGTGATGATGCCGCCCGGCGGGGCCGGCGACCGGGCCGAACAGATCGCCGCCCTGCGGACCACCCGTCACGGCCTGCTCGCCGGGCCGGACACCGGCGAGCTGCTGGAGCGCGCGGCGGCGCAGGACCTGGACCCCTGGCAGGCCGCCAACCTGCATGGCATGCGGCGGATGTGGATTCACGCCGCCGCCCTCCCGGAGGACCTGGTGGAGGCGCGCAGCCGCGCCGCCTCGGCCTGCGAGCGGGCCTGGCGCTCGGCCCGCCCGGCCGGCGACTTCAAGGCCGTGCTGCCATCGCTGGCGGACCTGCTGGCGCGCACCCGCGAGGTGGCGGCGGCCAAGGCGGACCGGCTCGGGGTCGATCCCTACGACGCCCTGCTCGACGAATACGAGCCGGACGGCCGGGCGGCCCACATCGACCGCCTGTTCGCCGACCTGCGCGGCTTCCTGCCCGGCTTCCTGGGCCGGGTGCTGGACCGCCAGGCCGCCGCGCCGACCCCGCTGCGGCCCGTCGGGCCGTTCCCCGTCGCCCGCCAGGAAGCCCTGGGGCGCCGCCTGATGGCGCAACTGGGGTTCGATTTCGACCACGGCCGCCTGGACGTGTCGCTGCATCCCTTCTGCGGCGGCACGGCGGGCGACCTGCGGATCACCACCCGCTACGACGAGGCCGACTTCACCTCCGCCCTGATGGGAATCCTGCACGAGACCGGCCATGCCCTCTACGACCGCGGCCTGCCGGCCGAGGGCCGGTACCAGCCGGTCGGCCAGGCGCTCGGCATGAGCGTCCACGAGAGCCAGTCGCTGCTGATCGAGATGCAGGTCTGCCGGTCGCGCCGCTTCCTCGGCTTCGCGGCGCCGCTGATCGCCGGGGACCTGCACGGCGAAGGGCCGGCCTGGACGGCCGACAACCTCCATCGCTGGTACACCCGGGTCGAACCGGGATTCATCCGGGTCGACGCCGACGAGGTGACCTATCCGGCCCACGTGATGCTGCGCTACGACCTGGAACGGGCGCTGGTCAAGGGGGACATGGAGGCGGCCGACCTGCCGGCGGCGTGGAACGCGGGCCTGAAGGCGCTGCTCGGCATCGTGCCGCCGAGCGACCGCGAGGGCTGTCTGCAGGACATCCACTGGTACGACGGCGCCTGGGGCTACTTCCCCACCTACACCCTGGGCGCGATGACCGCGGCACAGCTGTTCCGGGCGGCCGAGGACTCCGATCCGGCGATCGGCGACGGCATCGGGCGTGGCGACTTCGCGCCCCTGCTCGATTGGCTGCGCCGCCACGTGCACGGGCTGGGGTCGAGTCTCGCGGCGACCGAAATGCTGACCAACGCCACCGGCCGGCCGCTGGAGACGGCGCCGTTCCTGGCCCACCTGAAGCGGCGGTATCTGCCTTGAAACGATAAGACAAAAAGCCTCCGGAGACAAAACCGCTTGATTTCGGATCGGCGGGAGTCTAGGTGTTGACGCGACGGAGGCACCGACGATCATGCGCACGCCCGCGTTCACCCGCCAGTCCCGTGCCGCCGCCCGTTCGGGCGGCGCTTCGGCGCGCGCCGTCACCACCAAGACCCGGACCAAGACCACCGACTAGTCGCGGGCCGGCACCTTTTGAGCAACCCAAGGCCCGCGAGGATCGTCCCGCGGGCTTTCGTGTGCAGGAACGCCGCCCCGGGACCGGGAAGGCGGACCCGATGCGGAATGGAGTAGGAACGATGGGGTACAAGGTCGCGGTGGTCGGGGCCACCGGCAATGTGGGTCGCGAGATGCTGGCCATCCTCGCCGAGCGCGAGTTCCCGGTCGACGAACTGGTCGCCCTGGCCTCCGAGCGGTCGGCCGGCCGCGAGGTCTCGTTCGGCGAGGAAGACGTGGTCAAGGTCCAGAACCTGGAGACCTTCGACTTTTCCGGCACCGACCTCGTGCTGTCGTCGCCCGGCGCCTCGGTGTCGGCCAGGCACGGCCCGCGCGCCGCGGCGGCCGGCGCGGTGGTGATCGACAACACGTCGTATTTCCGGATGGAGCCGGACGTGCCGCTGGTGGTGCCGGAGGTGAACCCGGAGGCCATCGACCGCTTCGCCAAGCGGCGCATCATCGCCAACCCGAACTGCTCGACCATCCAGATGCTGGTCGCCCTGAAGCCGCTGCACGACCTGGCGACCATCCGCCGGGTGGTGGTCGCCACCTACCAGTCGACCAGCGGCGCCGGCAAGGAGGCGATGGACGAACTGTTCAACCAGACGCGCGGCATCTACGTGAACGAACCGGTGCAGCCGGCCAAGTTCACCAAGCAGATCGCCTTCAACTGCATTCCCCATATCGACAAGTTCATGGACGACGGGTCGACCAAGGAGGAATGGAAGATGGCCGTCGAGACCCGCAAGATCCTCGACCCGGACATTCGGGTCGCGGCGACCTGCGTGCGCATTCCCTGCTTCGTCGGCCATGCCGAGGCGGTGAACCTGGAGTTCGCGCGGCCGATCGACGAGGAGGCGGCGCGCGCCGCCCTGCGCAAGGCGCCGGGGGTGACGGTGATCGACTACCGGGCCGACGAGGGCTATGTCACGCCGGCCGAATGCGCCGGCGAGGACCCGGTCTACGTCAGCCGCATCCGCAACGACCCGACGGTGGACCACGGCCTGAACCTGTGGGTGGTGGCCGACAACCTGCGCAAGGGCGCGGCGCTCAACGCGGTTCAGATCGCCGAGACCCTGATCGCGCGGCATCCGGCCCTGGGCCGCTGACCCGCCCTGCCCCGCCCCGCGCCGGCGCGGGGCGGCCGCGAGCCACGTCGACGGGGGGACGGCCCATGGCGGCGACCCGCGGCGGGAGTCCGCCCGGAGTTCGCACCGTCGGCCGGCACCCCTTCGGAACAGGCGAACCCCGTTCCCGGGAATTTGCGGTCGCCGTCAAACAAGGCCGCCGGGGCTCCGTCCCATCGGGCCAAACCCACCTCCACATCCCCTTGCTTCTCAATTGAAAATACCGAACTATAATAAAAAACATCCAAAAGCGCGAGGGCGTGCCATGACCGAGCTCATCGAACTGGAACTGTCCGAAACCCGCAAGGTGCTGGTCGAAGTCGAAAGCAGCGGCACCGGCAAAGATGGATTCAGGGACCTGAGCCCGGAAGGCCATACCGGCGGCCGGGTGACCCGGAAGCTGTCGGATGTCGCCGAGGAACTGAAGGACATCATGAACGGCATCGCCGAGAAGGTCCGGGAAGCCGGTCCCGGCGTTCCCGACAGGACGACGGTCGAAATGTCCGTCAATCTGGGGACGGGCGGAGCGCTGAGGTTTCTCGGCGCCGACGCCGGGGGCGGAATCAAGGTGACCCTGACCTGGGGCTCGTAGAGTCACGCGATGGGACCGGACTCGTCGAAACTCGCGCCACCGTCGCTGAAATCCGCGATCGTCAAGATTCTCCGGCCGGACGGAAGAACGGCGGGTACGGGCCTCTACGTGGCGGCCGGGCTCGTGGTGACCTGTGCCCACGTCGCGGCGAAAGCGGCAGGCACCGAGTCGGCGTGCGGTGAAGGAAGCACCGTCGCGCTGCGCTTCCACTTCGCCGTACCGGCCGAGAGGATGGAGGCGCGTGTCGCATCGGCCGGCTGGCGCCCGGAATACGACGTCGCGATTCTGAAAATCAGCGGCACGCCTCCGTTCGAATGCGGATGGCATCCGTCCGGAGATATCGACGAGACGACGGGACTGGATGCCGACTGCTTCGGGTTCGGCCAATCGTCCGAACCCGACGGAGCAACGGCCGAATGCCATATTCCCAGCCTGGCCGCGACCGGCCACGAAGCGGACATGCGGTGCCGCGATCGGGTGAACGCCTTGTCGGTCGAACCCGGTTTCAGCGGCGGCCCGGTCTACGAATGCGTCTCGCTTCGGGTGCTGGGCCTTGTCCGCCGTGATCGGGGCGTGCAGGAAAAGCGCATCGCCCGACTGATCCTCGCCCGGGTGATTCGGGAAGGCCTGGAGGCGGTGTGGGCCGCGGAGCGCGCGCGCGGGGTGCAGCCGGACAAAACCGGGTTGGAGTCGCTCCTGGCCGCCGCCCGTGAGGGCGTCGTCGAGCTCCGCCGCCAAACCAATCTGAGGCGGGTTCCCGATGCCTTGGATGCCCACCTCGACGGCCTCGAGGAGACCCTGTTCGACCCGGCGGGTCTGGCGGAAGCCTGCGAGGAACTGGCCGGATTGGAGCAGCGCTGGCGGGAAGCGCGCGAGAAAGAGTGGCACAGGTGCTTCCCGAGGCTGGGATTGGACGATCTCGCGACGATGCTGGAGGCCATGGCGCCCAAACTGCGCGCCGCCCCGACGACCGGCCGCGCGGCGGTTCCGAACGATTGGGACGAGACCGAAGACCTCCCCCACGGGCAGGATGTCCGAATTTTGCTGGACGAAATCCAAACCAGACTGGCTGCCCTGAAGAAACCGTTGGCGGGGGTCCCGGAAGAAAACCGGACCGCGGCCCGCGAGACCCTGCGCAGGTTGCGGCGCATCCTGTACGGCAATCCCCTGTCCCTGGTGGAAATCGATCGTGTTCGCGCCGAGCTGGAACGGTTCGATCGTGACGTGTTCGCGCTCTTGATACTGGAATGCCAGGTTTTCCTTGGCCGCCGTGTGAACCGATTGCCGCCCGAAGCGGTGTTCCGCGATCAATATGCGGATGAGTCGGTTTCGCCCGAACTTGTCGTGATCCCGTCGGGCCGTTTCCTGATGGGCTCGCCGGAGGACGAGGAAGGTCGAGACGACGACGAAGGGCCGCGACGCGAGGTGACGATAGAACGCCCGTTTGCCTTGGGAAGGTACCCTGTGACGTTCGAGGAGTACGACCGGTTCGCCGGGGAGACGGGTCGCGACCGCCCCGATGACCAAGGCTGGGAGCGGGACCGCAGGCCGGTGATCGACGTCGGTTGGGAGGACGCGCGGGCCTATGCGGCGTGGCTGTCCGGGAAAACGGGCGCGGCGTACCGCCTCCCCAGCGAGGCGGAGTGGGAATATGCCTGTCGCGCCGGATCGGACGGGCGCTGGAGCTTCGGCGACGACGCAGGCGCCTTGGATCGCCACGCCTGGCATGCGGGGAATTCGGACGGTCGCCCGCGTCCGGTCGGCGCGCTTGCGGCCAACGCCTTCGGCCTCCATGACATGCATGGCAACGTCTGGGAATGGTGCGAGGACTGCTACCGGGACAGCTACAGCGGCGCCCCCACCGACGGGGATGCCCGCACAACCGGAGATTGTAAATATCGTGCCCTGCGCGGCGGGTCCTGGATCAACGTACCGAGGTCCCTGCGCTCCGCGTTCCGTCTCAGGAACTCTCCAGACTCCCGGGACGCCATCAGCGGGTTCCGCATCGCCAGGACCTTTTAGGCGCGAATGCGCCTAAAAGTTATATCCTGGGATCTTTACCCCTTTACCTCGGGGGAAAGTCCAGAAAGGGGGTGTCCCCCTTTCTGGTCGCGCAGCGACCCCGAATCGTCGGGCGCCACGTGAAATGCCGGTTGATCGTGCCAAGACCACCGGGCCGGCGAGGCCTGGCGCTCTTCGGAGGGGCGCGCCTCAGGCGCCGGGGGTGTCCTCGGACGCCAGCTTGACCGTCAGCGTCACGCCGTCGGCACCCGTGACCTCGACCGTCGTTCCGGCCGGCAGCGTCGGGCCGGTCACCTGCCAAAGGGTATCCCCGGCCTTGATCTTGCCCAGGCCGTTCGCGATGGGGGTGTGCAGCGGATAGGCCTTGCCGACGTGTTGAAGCCCGCGCCGGTTGAGGGTCGGATGGTCCTCGGGCTCGGCCTGGCGGTTCATGGCGCGGCGACCGAGGACCACCGAGACCAGCGCCAGGCCGGCGAACAGCAGGACCTGATACTGCCAGGCCATCTCGGGCACCGCGGCGGCGACCAGGCCGATCAGCAGCCCGGCCACGCCCAGCCACACGAACACCAGACCCGGCGCGAACACCTCCAACAGGATGAACAGCACGCCGAGGATCAGCCAGTGCCAGAAGGCGAGATCGCCGCTCAGGCCGTCCCCCATGGGTCAGCCCTCCCAGGGCCCGGGTTGCGCCGGCGGCTCGGCCGCGGGGCGGGCGCCGACGGGTGCCGCGACGCCCGAGGGCTTCGGGGCGTCCGGCCGGAACAGTTCGGCGATCCCGCCGACCGAGCCAATGAGTCCGCTGGCCTCCAGGGGCATCATGATGATTTTCTGATTCTCCGCCGAGGCGATCCGCTCCAGGGCCTCCGTGTATTTCAGGGCCACGAAGTAGTTGACCGCCTTCACGTCCCCCTGGGCGATGGCCCTGGAGACCATGTCGGTGGCCTTGGCCTCCGCCTCGGCCTCCCGCTCGCGGGCCTCGGCGTCGCGGAAGGCGGCCTCGCGACGGCCCTCCGCCTCCAGGATGGTCGATTGCTTCTCGCCCTCGGCGCGCAGGATGGCGGCCTGTTTCTCGCCCTCCGCCATGAGGACCTCGGCGCGCTTGTCGCGCTCGGCCTTCATCTGGCGGGCCATGGCGTCGACCAGATCCTTCGGCGGCGTGATGTCCTTGATCTCGACCCGGGTGACCTTGACGCCCCAGGGCGTGGTCGCCTCGTCGATGACCATCAGAAGCTGCGCATTGATTTTGTCGCGCTGGCTCAGCAGTTCGTCCAGGTCCATGGAGCCCATGACCGTTCGGATGTTGGTCATCGCCATGTTCAGCATCGCCCGTTCGAGCTGGTTGACCTCGTAGGCCGCCTTGACCGGATCGATCACCTGGAAGAACACCACCCCGTCGACGGTGACCATGGCGTTGTCCTTGGTGATGACCTCCTGGGTCGGCACGTCGATGACCTGCTCCATCATGTTCATCCGGGCCCCGATGCGGTCGATCACCGGCATGATGACGCGAAGTCCGGGCCGCAGTGTCCGCGTGTAGCGGCCGAATCGCTCGACGGTGAATTCCCAGCCCTGCGGCACCAGCTTGACGCCGAGCAGGACGATGACCATCGCGAGCACCAGCACCGCGATGACGAACCCGGAAAACGACCCGATGACCATGTCCATGACCCGACTCCCTGTGGGGCTGCTCCTCTGGGACCGCAGACCAGTGTGGTGGAGTCGAAGTTCGCAACAGTATTTGGGGCCGACTCCATGGCGAACCTCGACTCCGGAACCACACGAGACTCAAGAGGTTACCTGGTGTCCTTATCGAATCCGAAGCTCGAAAGCGCCTGCCGTATAATGATACGAACTTCGGGTTCGGGACACTAGCATTACAGTTGCGCTTTTGATTTGAAGTGAGCTTTCTGTGCGGCGGCTTGATGGGCTCGTCGCCAGAGTGACCATGCAATGACGTGT
>JANQGL010000124.1 GCA_028277325.1 Magnetospira sp. | reverse complement strand
CAGGGCGCCGACCAGCGGGAATGCCCCCGTATACGCCCCGTAGTGGCTTTCCAGCCCCCAGAACGCCACCAGGAACCGCTTCTGGACCCCGTAGCGCGCCGCGATCCGGTCGAGCAGCGCGCCGTGCCTGCGCAACATCGTCCGGCCGCGCTCGATCACCTGCGGCGTGATCCGCTTGTCGAGGTAGGTCCACAGGGTCTGGGTGAATTCGGGCTGGCGGCGGTCCAGTTCGAGGACCCGGGGGATCGGCGTCACGTCGGCCAGGACCACGTCGAGGGTTGCCGGCGAGACGCCGCGCGCCCGCGCGTCGCGGCGCAGATCGTCGAGCCAGTCCGCGAACGGCGCCTCCTCGGCCGGCGCCGCCAGACTCAGAAACAGCCCACCAAAAATGGACAGCCGGCAGAGGGGCTTTTTCATGTTACGTCCCATGGTCGTCGCCAAATCCCTTGAGTCCATTGGTTTCAGGGCCGGGAAACACCGCATCGGTCCGGCCGGCCAGATAGTAAACCGCCAGCCCGATCCATTCATGGAGTCCTCTGCTCAAAGTGGACAGGCCGCCGGTCAGGGAGAAGCCGGGCGTCACGTCCTCCGGTCCGCGAAAGGCGTAGTCGACCGGCATCGCCACCACGTTCCAGCCGGCGCGCCGGAAACACCCCATGGCGCGCGGCATGTGGAACGCCGAGGTCACCAGCAGCCACACCCGGTCGGGGCGCGGGGCCACCAGGTCGCGCGTCGCCACGGCGCTTTCCCAGGTGTTGCGCGACCGGTTCTCAAGGATCAGGCGATCGCTCCCGATGCCCATCTTGAGCAGGATCGGAGCCACGATATCGGCCTCCTTGAACCGCTGTTCGAACGGATCGCCGGAGCCGCCGGCGAAGACCACCCGGGCCCGCGGATAGCGCTCCAGAAGGCGCGGAATCTCGGTGATCCGCTCGGCCGCCGAGGTGAGCGAGACCTGGCCGCGGGCGACGCTCAGCACCGGGTCGACGGCGCCGCCGAGGACGATCACCCCGTCGACCCGGGCCGGCATCGGATCCGGCACCGGGAAGCGGTCCTCCAGCCGTACCGTCATCCAACTGCCGGCCGGCGCCACGGCAATGACCAGGGCGAGCAGCGCCGCCAGGGAGACCGCCGCGTTTCCCCACCGCCGACGCCCGCTCCACAGCAACAGAACGCCGGTCAACAGCAGCAAAAGCAGGAGGTTGCCGGGCGCCACAAGAAACCAGAACAGCTTCGATGCGTAGAAGAACACCGGACAGGTCCCCGAGGGTCGCGCTCCGCGATCATCCCCCGGGTCCCGTTAACCGGCCGTAAACGCCGCGCGCCGGGAGGTCGTCAGGTGCGGGCCTCGTCGGTGGCGGCGCCGCCTGCCGGAGGGGCGGAACCGCCGTCCGGCCCCGGGCCCGGCTCCGGACGGACCCGGCGGATGATGATGTCGCCGTTGGGCAGAACCTCCGGCGCCGCGTACTGCGGGATCGACATCAAGAGCAGCTCAAGGGCGCCGAGGATCGACCGCATGCCCTCCTCCAGCATCTCCTGGGGTGAGTCCTCGGCCGGGTCCCCGGCCCGTGCCAACGGGGCGGCGAGGACGATGGACACCGCCGTGCCCAGGGACAGCAGGGATTTCCAGACGATCATGGTGCGCGACCCTCCCTTCGTTTCGCGGCCTCGGCCGAAGCCTACCCCGCATCCGCCTCCTCCGAACCCCGGATGATTGTTCGGGGTTCGGAGCCCCTCGCCGGGCGGGGCTTCCGGCCCCTGGCCGCCGCCTCAACGGCGGCTGGATACGGATTCCGAATGAATCATCCGGAATCCGTATCAGGTGAAATCCGGGGCCGGACCAGGGACCGGGAACCCGAGCGGAAAACAGGGACCGCACCGGGCAACGGGCGGCCCCTGGATTGGGTGGTGCCGGAGGGCGAAAAGGTTTCCTCCGCGGCCCGCCGGATCAGCCGGCCGCCGCGGCGCAGGTCACGGAGCCGGCTCGCCGCCGGACATCGCCACCAGGTTGGCGGCGCTGAACGGCGACGCCCCGGAGTCGTCCATGTTGACGGTCGCCACTTCGGTGTAGGAATCGCCGGACGGCGCCTGATCGTTGAACGCGTGGGAACCGGCGTAGTACAGGTGGCCCTCGTTCGGGTCGTCCGGGCTGGTGAAGAACAGGAACACCTGGTGACCGTCCACCGTCGAGGCCTGGTCGCCCGGGGTCGTGGTCCACGTCTCGTACCCCATGTGGTCTTCCAGCGCCGCGATGGCGCCGGTCAGGTTGGCCTGGGCGCCCGCGTTGTAGAAATTGCCGCTCGCGTACCCGGATTCCACGGTCGGAACGAAGGTCAGGCTGGCGAAGGTCATCTCGCCGTATCCGTCGTCGATGCCGATCCGGTCCTCGTCGCGGCTGAAGTCGAGCACGACGTCTCCGCCCTCGCCGTCAAGCGAGTCCAGGACGTAGCTGAAGATGTCGACGCCGGCGCCGCCGGTCAGGGTGTCGGCTCCGGCGCCTCCAATCAGCAGGTCGCTGCCCGCGCCGCCCAGCAGCCGGTCGTCGCCGGCCAGGCCGTCCAGGTAGTCGTTGCCCCCGGACCCGTCCAGGATATTGGCGTTGCCGTCGCCTCGGATGTAGTCGCCATAAGCGCTGCCATCGACGTTTTCGATCGCGCTCAGGGTATCGGTGCCGCCGAAACCGTCGTATGCCTCACCGGACTCCAGGTCGACGCTGACCCCCGAAGGATCGTTCGCGTAGGACAGGGTGTCGTTGCCGTCGCCGCCCGAAATGTAGTCCCCACCGCTGCCGCCGTCGAGCAGGTCGTCGTCGCCGTAGCCGTAGAGGCTGTCGTTGCCGCTGCCGCCGTCGAGCAGGTCGTTGCCGGCGTAGCCGTGGATGTAGTCCGCGCTCTCGGCACCATGCAATTCGTCGTCCCAGTCGGTTCCATAGAGGAAATCCGTGCCTTCGGTCCCGGTTTCCGTCACCCCGACCACGTTCATCATGATCTGGTCGGCGCTCAGCAGCGGGGTGTCCCCCTCGAAGGTCGCCACCTCGACGTAGCTGTCGGCCGAGCCGCCGTTTTCGGCCGCGTAATACAGGTGGCCCAGCGTGCCGTCGGCGTCCTCGGTCCGGAAGAACAGGAACATGCCGACGTAGCCGAGGACTTCGTCGTTGATGCCGTTGGCGTCGAAGAACTGCAGCAGGGCGTTGCTGCCGGCGTCCTGCGACCCCACCGCCGCCTGCAGGCTGGCCTGCAGGCCGGCGTCGAAGAAATTGCCGCCGAAGGTCAGGAAGGTGCCGCTGCTTTCGCCCGTGGTCTCGACGGTCGGATACAGGGCCTGCAGGTAACCGCCCTGGGTATCGAACGCCTTGTGCTGGTTCTGGTCGAAGCGCAGGATATCGTCGGCGCCGAAATCGAAGAGGGTGTCCCCGCCATCGGCCGCCACGTCGTCCAGCACATAGGCGAACACGTCGTTCCCGCCGCCGCCGACCAGCAGGTCGTTGCCGGCGCTGCCGATCAGGGTGTCGTCGCCGCCCAGGCCGAGCACCACGTCGTCGTCCCCGGTTCCGAGCAGGGTGTCATCGCCTTCGGTGCCGGTCACCGTGGACTCGTAGGTATCGGCCACGGTCACCGAAATGGTCTTGGTCGCGGAGACGCCGAACGCATCGGTCACCGCCACGGCGAAGGAGTCCGAGCCCTCGTAAAAAGGCTCCGGCGTGTAGGTGAAGGTGCCGTCGCTTGCGTTCAAGGTCAGGCTGCCATGGTCGGGGCCGGCCGCCACCGCGTAGGTCGGCGCGGGACCGTCATCGGTCGCCACCACTTCGCCGGAATAGGCGTCCCGCCAGTCGGTCCCGAAGCCGTCGACGTAGCCCGGCCCCTCGATCTCCGGCAGGCCGAGAACCACCGGTGCCGCGTTCAGGCTGTCCTGCGCGATGTCGCCGTCCACCCAGAGGGTGGCGGGGCCGCCGGTCGATCCGCCATAGACGTAGACGTTGTAGGATTGCCCGCCGTCGGCCGTGGTCCCGTCGAACACCCAGTCCCCGGCGGTGCCGCCGCCGCCGAGCAGGATACCGTCCTCGCCGGTGCCGTCGACGATCAGCAGGCCCTCGGCCTCCTGGGTCGCCATGGCGATCTCGGTCGCTCCCTCGAATGTCAGGGTGTTGGCCCCGGAGACCCCAAGGTCGACGCGCTCGATGTCGGAAACCAGGCCTTGCACGGCCGCGAGATCGACGTTCTCGCCCGACTCGAGGGCCCAGGTATCCTCGCCGCTACCGCCGTCCAGGCTGTCGACGCCGCCGCCGCCGGTGCGCAGCACGTCGTCGCCGCCGCCGCCGGCCAGGTCGTTGTCGCCGTCGTCGCCCCGCAGGGTGTCGTCGTAGGCGGTGCCGACCACGTCCTCGATGCCGTTCAGGCCGTCGCCGCCGATCCCCTCGCCGGTGGCGAGGCCGGCCGCGAGATCGACCGAAACACCGGCCCCCTCCTCGCTCAGGAACAGCGTATCCCGGCCGCCGCCGCCGTTCAGGGTGTCGTTGCCGGCGCTGCCGATCAGGGTGTCGTCGCCGGCCAGGCCGAACATCGCCTCGTCGCCCTCCAGGCCGGCCAGGACGTCGTCGCCGTCGGTCCCCTGCACCAGGTCGGACGACCCGAGGCCGGTGACGGCCACGTCCTGGTCGGCGAACCGAAGGGTTTCGATGCCGGTCAGCTGAGAGCTGCCGTCGTCGGGACCGATCACGGTCACCGTTCCGCCGTCGGACGATACCGCGTAGTCCGCGTAGGACCCGGCAAACACCGCCACATCGGTGCCGTCGCCGCCCTCGATCCGGTCGTCGCCGCCATTGCCGGCGATCACGTCGTCACCGGCCTGGCCATCGATGGTGTCGCTGCCTTCGGTGCCCTGGATGGTGTCGTCGCCCGGCGTGCCGCGCACCTGGGCCAGGGCGGCGTCGAAGGTCAGGTCGCCGAAGTCGCCGCCGGCCGACGCCACGGCGCCGTCCGGTCCCATCAGGTCGCCCTGGATGTAGGCGTTGGCCTGGGTGATCCGGCCGAGATCGGTCAGTCCGGAAACGTAATCGTTGGCGTCGGCGATCAGGTTGGCCAGATCGCCGTAGGCGCTGTCGGCTATGCCGAGGTCGCCGATCAGGTCGGCGACGCCGGTCGGGTCGGTCAGATCGACCGCCGGGTCGGCGGCCAGGGCCTCGAAGGCCTCGGTGATCGACGCTCCGGCCGACTGAAGCGCCATCATGGTGCCCATCACCACCGACGCCTTTTTCAATGCGGCCAGGCCGCCCTCCTCCGCCGCCGCGTAGGGGTCGCCGGACAGCTGGGCCCCGGTGAGTCCGGTCGCGGTCGCGAGGTCGGCCAGCGCCGTCGCCTCGTCCGCCTCGTTGACGTCCATGTAGGACTGTACGAGGGAGGTCAGCGGGGTCACGAAGGACGATCCGGCCGGGGCGGTCAGAACCACGCCCGCGAAGCTCACGCCCGTCGACTGGTCGACGCCGCCGATCGCCACGAGGGTGCCGTCGCTCGCGGTGGAGATGCTGAATGCGCCGGTGGCGTCGCTGCCGTCGGCGTCGGCGGGCTCACCCTCGTCCAACGTCCGGTCGCCATCCAGGTCCAGGAACACGGTGGCGCCGGAGATGTATCCGTCGACCACGTGACCGGTCACCGCGACGGGAGCCTCGCCGCCGCCGCCACCGCCATTCGACGGATCGTTGTCGTCGTCCGAGCCGGCGTCCCCGCCGCCGCCATTGTCGTCTTCGCCCTCGGGCGCGCCGCCGGTCAGGTCGCGGCGCGCCGCGTCGAACGGGTCGTCCGGGTTGAGGAAATC
>JANQGL010000092.1 GCA_028277325.1 Magnetospira sp. | reverse complement strand
CAACCTGGCCCATTTCGCGCGCCTCGACCCGGACCTGACCCAGGTCGGCCTGGACTGGGCGCCGCCGGCGGCCGACCTGGCCGACGACCTGGGGCGGCGTAGCGGGGCGGCGATTTCCGGGCGGCGGTTCGATTTCTTCGCTCCCGACCCGGACCTGACCCTGCCCGACGGCGCGGCGGCGGTCACTTTCTGCGCCCTGGAGCAGGTGGGCGACCGGTTCGGGCCGTTCGTCGATTTCCTGCTCGACCGGCGGCCGGCCCTGTGCCTGCACATGGAGCCGTTGCGCGACCTCTACGACCCGGACCGCCTGTTCGACTGGCTGGCCCTGCGATACCACGACCTGCGCGGCTACCTGTCCGGGTTCGTCGACCGGTTGAGGAGCGAGGAGGCGGCCGGACGGATCGAGATCCTGGACCTCCGCCGGCTCGGCTTCGGCAGCCTCTATCACGAGGCGCAGTCGGTGGTCGTCTGGCGGCCGCGCTGAGATGGATTATCGCGACGGCCGTTTCCTGGTCCTGGGCGGAACCGGCTTCGTCGGCACCCACGTGGCGCGCCAGCTGCTCGATGCCGGGGCGCGGGTGCGGATCACGGTGCACCACCGGCGGCCCACGTTCCCGCACCCGAACCTGGAGGCCGTGCCCTGCGACATCCTGGACCCGGAGCAACTGGCGCGGGCGATGGCCGGCATGGACGGCGCGTTCCATTGCGCCGGCCGGGTGGGGTCGGCGGCGACCACCGGGGCGCGCACTCCGCTCGGCGCGCTGGAAACCAACCTGACCCTGACCTTTCGCATCCTCGACGCGGCCTGGGAATGCCGCCTGCCGCGCCTGCTGGTGTTCGGGTCGGTGTCCGCCTATCCGGAGTCCGACGCGCCGTTGCGCGAGGACGAATTGTGGCGCGACGAGCCGCATCCGGCCTACCGGGCCTACGGCTGGAACCGGCGCTACGTGGAGACGCTGGCCGAGTATGTCCACCAGAGCTCGGACACCCGCATCGCCCTGGTCCGCCCGACCGCCCTCTACGGCCCCGGCGACAACTTCGACCTCGCCACCTGCCACGTGATCCCGGCCCTGATCCGCAAGGCGGTGGAGAAACGGGACCCGCTCGAGGTGTGGGGCGACGGAACCGAGGTGCGCGACCTGCTGCACGTGGCCGACCTGGCGCGCGGCTGCCTGCTGGCCCTGGACGGGCTGGCGACCTGCGACCCGGTCAACATCGGGTCCGGCGAGGGGACCTCGGTCCGCGACCTGCTGGGACTCGTCCTGCGCGCCGCCGGTCACGAATCGGCCCGGGTGGTGTTCGACACCGGCAAGCCGACCAGCGTCCCGGTGCGCCGGGTCGACGTGAGCAAGGCCCGCGACCTGCTCGGTTTCGAACCCCGCCATGGCCTGGCGGAGGGGATCGCCGAGACCGTCGCCTGGTACCGGGAACAGTCCCATGGCTAGGCTGCTGATCGTCGACCCGGCGTTGCGCGGCCAGACCGGGCACCACTACAACCTCAACCGGGCGGTCGCCGAGGCGGCGGCCGAGCTGGACCTGCCCTGCGTGGTGCTCGGCAAGGGGGTCGGGCACGAGCCGCTGCCGGGCTTGACCGTGCTGCCGGTGTTCCCGGTCGATCAGTACCGGGTGCCGGTGTTCGGCGAATTCCCGGACCCGGGGCGCCGCATCGCCCGCCTGGAGGAGGTGACCGAGGAACTGCTGGCGGTGCTGCGCGGCGTGGTGACGCCGGTCCTGCGGCCGGGCGACCGCGTGCTGGTGCATTCGCCGAACGCCTCCACCGTCGCCGCCTTCGGCCCCTGGCTGACCGAGGTGACGGCGACCCGCGACGTCCGCGCGGCGATGGTGCTCAACCAGTCCGACTTCCTGAACACCGACGGCACCCTCAATCCGCAGGGCGAGATGTACCGCCGGTTCTTCGCGGCGGTCCGCGAGGCGCCGGCGGAGCGCCTCGCGGTCGGCATGGACCCGGGCTATTTCGCCCCCGACATGCAAAAGCTGGCCGGCCCCGAATGGCGGCCGTTCCGGGTGCCCCTGTTCCTGCCGGCGCTGCTCACCCGCATGGCGGCTGCCGCGCCGGAGCGACGGGTCGGCTATTTCGGTCACGCCAGCCGCCAGAAGGGCACCCATCTGGTGCCGGAGATCGTGCGGCGGCTCGTCGCCCGCACCGCCGGCACCGCGGCGGTGACCCTGCACGCCGACTTCACGTTCGGGCGCGAGACCTGGGGCGGCGACCTGGAACGGGTGGTGGCGGACATCGCCGAGGCCGCCGCGCTGGGGCCGGTGCGCCACCATTCCGGGGCGATCGACAGCCCGGTGTTCTACGCCGAACTGGCCCGCTGCGGGGTGGTGACGATCCCCTATGCCGGGTTCTACCGGCTCCAGGTCTCGGGGGTGTTCCGCGAGGCCCTGGCGATGGGGCGGACGGTGGTGATCCCGGAGGACGGCAACATGGCGCGGCTGGCCCGGGCCGAGGGCTTCGCCGCGGTCACCTTCCCCGAGATGGCCGCCGACGCCATCGCCGACGCCTGCCGCGCCGCCCTCGACGCCCTGCCGGAGACCCTGCCGCGCAACCGGGCGGCGGCCGAGGCCTGGCGGGCCCGCCATTCGCTGCGCCGGTTCCTGGACACCCTGGCTGCCGAAGGCGACGGACCCCTGGCCGAACGCCTCGGGACACCCCACCTCTTCGCATAAGCGCAACCGAATCCTGGCACCATGCGGCACGTCGTCGGACTGGCACAGATCAACAACAGCTTCTCCGGGGCCCACTACCTTCCCTACGCGGCGGGCCTGATGCAGGCCTATGCCCAGGCGCACCTGCCGGATGCCGGGGCGCGGTTCGAATTCCTGCCGCCGCTCTATCGCCGTTTGCCGGTCGCCGAGGCGGTGGCGCAGTTCGCGCATGCCGACATCGTCGGGATGAGCCTCTATGTCTGGAACCAGCGGCTGTCGCTGGCCATCTGCGCCGAACTGAAACGCCGCAATCCGGACGTCCTGATCGTGCTCGGCGGGCCGCAGGTGCCGGACCGGGCGGAAGACTTCCTGCGCGCCCATCCCTTCGTCGACCTGGCGGTGCACGGGGAGGGGGAGCCCACCTTCGCGCGGCTGCTCGACCGGTTTCCGTCGCGCGACTGGGAGGGGATCGACGGGATCAGCCGCATCGACTCGAGGGGCCGCCTCGTCGGCCGCCCGGCCGCGGCGCGGATGCGCGATCTCGATTCCGTTCCGTCGCCCTACCTTTGCGGCGTGTTCGACGCGTTGATGGCGCGCGACACCGACGGCGAGTGGCTGGCCCTGTGGGAGACCAACCGGGGCTGCCCGTTCCAGTGCACCTTCTGCGACTGGGGCTCGGCCACCCAGGCCAAGGTCAACGTTTTCGGGCTGGACCGCCTGGCGCGCGAGATGACCTGGTTCGCCGACAAGCGGATCGAGTTCGTCTTCTGTTGCGACGCCAACTTCGGGATCCTCAAGCGCGACGTCGGGCTGGCCCGGATGGCGGCCGAGGTGAAGGCGCGCACCGGCTATCCGCGGGCGCTGTCGGTCCAGAACACCAAGAACGCCACCGACCGCGCCTACGAGACCCAGAAGATCCTGTCCGACGCCGGCCTCAACAAGGGCGTCACCCTGTCCATGCAGTCGGTGGACATGGCGACCCTGCAAAGCATCAAGCGCCAGAACATCTCGCTCGCCACCTACGACGAGTTGCAGCGCCGGTTCCTCGACGACGGGGTGGTCACCTATTCGGACCTCATCCTCGGCCTGCCGGGGGAGACCTACGACGGCTTCGCCGACGGCATCTCGGCGCTGATCGCCAACGGCCAGCACAACCGCATCCAGTTCAACAACCTCTCGGTCCTGCCCAACGCCGAGATGGCGGACCCGGACTATCGCCGGCGATTCGGCATCCGGACCGTGGAGACCGAGATCGTCAACATGCACGGGGCGCTGGGCGACGCCGAGTCGGGGATCGTCGAGCGCCAGGAGCTGGTCGTCGCCACCGCCGCCATGCCGCCCGGCGACTGGCGGCGGGCGCGCGCCCTGGGCTGGATGTGCGCCCTGCTGCATTTCGACAAACTGATGCAGATCCCGTTCACGGTGGTCCACGCGGCGACCGGGGTGCCCTACCGCGACCTGGTGGAGACCTTCCTCGACGCCGACCGGGGCCGCTTCCCGGTGGTCGCCGGGATCGCCGCCGTCTT
Organism: Magnetospira sp.; assembly: GCA_028277325.1. GTDB lineage: Bacteria > Pseudomonadota > Alphaproteobacteria > Rhodospirillales > Magnetospiraceae > JANQGL01. Next base: position 988 of record JANQGL010000092.1, on the reverse strand, counting down.
CGAGCGCCGGGCGGCCGAGATCCAGGACGGCGGCCACGAGCACCGGCATTCCCCGGAGTGGCTGAACGTGTTCTGGCCGGACGACGAGTTCGTCTACATCACCCTGTCCGCCGAGGGCCGGCTGGACGCCTTCTACGCGGAATCCGGCGATCTGCTGCGCGGTCTCCTGGAGGAGCACCGGGCGGCGGTGGCCCTGGCGGCGCTCGACGACGCCCTGCGCCTGAACCGCGCCCTGCTGAAGCAGCCGCGGCAGCGCGGCACGGCCGACCTCGACCTGGCCTACAACGTGCTCGACGTCTGGCGCGGCGCCCTGGCCGGGCAGCCGGTGGACGTCGCCGCCGCCCCGGTCACCCTGCGCATCGACCGCGACGGCCAGCGCTGGGAGGACTGGCCGACCTGGTGCCGCGAGGTGGTGTGGTTCGGCAACAAGAAGGGCGCCTATCTCTACGGCACCGAGGCCCTGGCCAAGTCCTACGCCGGGCACTATTGATGCGCCGGCGGACGCTCGGCAGCACCGGCATCGCGGTGTCGGAAATCGGCTTCGGATGCTGGGGCCTGGGCGGCGCCTACGGCCCGCCGCCGGACGAGGCGGAGGCGGTGGCCCTGCTGCACCATGCCCTGGCGCGCGGCGTCACGTTCTATGATACGGCGCCGATCTACGGCGACGGCCTGGCCGAGGAGCGTCTCGGCGCCGCGTTCCGCGACCGCCGCGACAGGGTGGTGCTGGCGACCAAGGCCGGCTACCTGTCGAGCGCCGGCGGGCAGGATTTCTCGCCCGGCTTCCTGCGCCGGTCGCTGGACGGCAGCCTGCGCCGCCTGCGCACCGACTACGTGGACCTGCTGCAACTGCACGATCCGCCGCCCGACCTGGACCTGTCGGAGGTGTTCGGCGCGCTTTCGCGCGACGGCCGGGTACGCGCGGTCGGGGTGTCGCTGCGCCGCCCGGCCGACGGCGCCGGGGTCCTGGCCGATCCCCGGGTCCGGGCGT
>JANQGL010000025.1 GCA_028277325.1 Magnetospira sp. | reverse complement strand
TTCGGCAGCCTCGACGGGCGTCTCGCGGCGGCGCCCAACGCCGCCATCGACCGGCTGAACGCGGCCCTGCGCGACGGCGGCGACCCGTTGTTCGACGTCGCCGCGCTGGCCGCCCGGGTCGGGCTGGGACGCTGGCACGACCCGGTGCGCTGGCATCAGGCGAAGCTGCCCTTCGCCCCCGACCTGGCGCCGCTCTACGCCGACGGGCTCGGCCGCCTGCTCGGCGCCCTGCGCGGCACCGCCCGCAAATGCCTGGTGCTCGACCTGGACAACACCCTGTGGGGCGGGGTGATCGGCGACGACGGCCTGGACGGCATCGAGATCGGCCAGGGCACGCCGCGCGGCGAGGCGCACCTGGCGGTGCAGCGGATGGCGCTGGCCCTGCGGGCGCGCGGCATCGTGCTCGCCGTCTGCTCCAAGAACGACGACGCCACCGCCCGGCGACCGTTTCGCGCGCATCCGGACATGCTGCTGCGCGAGGAGCACATCGCGGTGTTCCAGGCCAACTGGACCGACAAGCCAACCAACCTCAAGGCGATCGCCCAGGCGCTGAACATCGGCACCGACGCCCTTCTGTTCCTGGATGACAACCCGGCCGAGCGGGCCATCGTGCGGCGCGAGATGCCCGAGGTGGCGGTGCCCGAACTGCCCGACGACCCGGCCCTGTTCCCGCGCCGGGTGCTTTGCGGCGGCTGGTTCGAGGCGGCGGCCTTTTCCGACGACGACCGCAGGCGGGCCGAGCAGTACCGGGCCAACGCCAGGCGGGCCGAACTGGCGGCCAGCACCACCGACCTGGAAGGCTACCTCAGGTCGCTCGGCATGATCGTCCGCTTCGCCCCCTTCGATAGCCCCGGCCGGGCCCGCATCGCCCAGTTGATCAACAAGTCGAACCAGTTCAACCTGACCACCCGGCGCTATTCGGAAGCCGAGGTGGCGGCGATGGAGAGCGACCCCGAGGTCCTGACCCTGCAGGTCCGGCTGACCGACGCGTTCGGCGACAACGGCATGATCGGCGTCGTGGTCGCGCGCCCCCTGGACGCCGCGACCCTGGAGATCGACACTTGGCTGATGAGCTGCCGGGTGCTCGGGCGACGGGTCGAGCAGGCGACCCTGAACGAACTGGCGGCGCGGGCCCGGGCGCGCGGATACCGGACCCTGCGCGGGCGCTACCTGCCGAGCGGCCGCAACGCCATGGTGGCCGACCACTATCCGAAACTGGGGTTCGCGGCGACCGACGAGGCGGGCGTCTGGCGGCTGGACCTGGATGCCTTCCGGCCGTTCGACCTGCCGATGGCGGTGGAGCGCGCCGCGTGATCCGGCGCGACCTGCTGTCGTTCGGCTGGCTGCTGGTCAAATTGGCCCTGTTCCTGGCCCTCGCCCTGGAGGCCAAGGACATCGTCGACGTGGCCTATCAACGGTTCTGATGGCCGGACGCCCGCTCGCGCGCCGCCTCGCCGGCGGCCTGATCGTCGCCGTCGTGCTCGCCCTCGCGGGGGAGGGCCTGTTCCGGGTCGCGGTGTTCCCGGACTGGCGGTCCCTGCGGCAGGACGTGTTCGAACGGCACCCGATCTACGGCACCTTCAACCGCCCGAACCTGACCCTGCGCCGGCTCAGCCCGGGCAACTTCGACACCGTCATCCACACCAACGCCATGGGATTCCGGGGCCGCGAGGCGGATCGCGCCGCCGAGCTGGCCGGCGTCTGGGTGGGCGGCGATTCCAATACCTTCGCGGCCGGGGTGGAGGACGACCAGACCTTCGCCCACCTGTTGCGCGATCACGGTTACCTGGCGGCCAACCTGGCCTGCGAGGGGCACGACATCTCCAACCAGACCCTGGTCGTCCGCGACCTGATCCGCCGGGGATACCGCCCCCGCGCGGTGGTCCTGGTACTGTCGCAA
>JANQGL010000451.1 GCA_028277325.1 Magnetospira sp. | reverse complement strand
CCATCACCTCGTAGGCGCGGATCAGCCGTTGCGCGTCGCCCTCGGGCAGTCGCGCCGCCGCCTCCGGGTCGAGCCGCGCCAGACGTCCGCGGAATTCGGCACCGCCAAGCTCGGCATGCAAGGCCCGCGCCGCGGCCCGTGCGTCGGGTGGAATCTCGGGCAGCGGCGACAAGCCTTCGATCAAGGCGCGCAGATACAGTCCCGTGCCGCCGGCCACGACGGGATGCGCCCCGGCCGACCAGGCGGCGCGGATCTCGGCCACCGCCATGTCCAGCCAGCGGGCCACCGAGCAGGCCTCGGCGCCGGACAGGACGCCGTACAGCCGGTGCGGCCGGCGCGCCGTCTCGGCGGCGCCGGGACGCGCCGTGAGGATGGCCAGTTCGCGGTAGACCTGCATGCTGTCGCCGTTGACGATCCATCCGCCGCTTGCCTCCGCCAGGCGCAAGGCCAGGTGCGACTTGCCACTCGCGGTGGGGCCGGCGAGGATCGTCACCGGTCTTGCATTCGTCATGTGGAAGCCATTACATACGAGTGACAACATACGGTTTGGCAACCGCCGCGCGACGGGGCAAGGATGGCATGACGGAGATCACGGTCTCCAGCGATTTCGCCGAACGCGGACTGCACGTGTCGCTCGGCTGCCTGCGCTGTCGGATCAGTCCGCAGGCGCCGGCGGGCGGTCTCGACACGGCCCTGGAGGAAGCGGTGGCGGCGGCCCGGCGCCGGATCGCGCAAGAACCGATCGCCGAGTGGCTGGCGATCGCCGGGACCCGCCGCGCCTATCGGGCGCTCGGCAAGGACCCGGCGCGCTACCGCCCGTCGGCCGAGGCGCTGCTGCGGCGGGTCAAGCAGGACCGCGACCTGTACCGCATCAATCCGGTGGTCGACGTCACCAACCTGATCTCGATCCGCACCGGCTATTCGATCGGCTGTTACGACCTCGACCGGGTGGAGGGCCCGATCACCTTCCGCCGTGCCGGGGCCGGCGAGACCTATCGCGGCATCGGGCGCGGCGACCTGAACCTGGAGGGCCTGCCGGTGTTCGCCGACCGCCGGGGGCCGTTCGGCAGCCCGACCTCGGATTCCGAACGGACCAGCATCGCCGGCGACACCCGCGAGGTGCTGATGGTGCTGGTCGGGTTCGACGACACCCAGGAACTGCGCGAGGCCATGGGCCATGCCGCGGGATCGCTGGAGATGTATGCCGGCGCCGACCGGGTCGCGGTGCGGCTGGTCAACGGCGGCGGGTGAGCGCCGGCCTCGAGGGGCTGCTGCTGGGGGCCGGCCTGATCGTCGCCATCGGGGCCCAGAACGCCCACGTGCTGCGCCAGGGACTGGCCCGCCGCCACGTGGCCCTGGTGGTGGCCCTGTGCACGCTGTCCGACATGTCGCTGATCGCCGCCGGGGTGGCCGGCCTGGGCGGCCTGGTGGCGGCGCACCCGGACCTGATCCTGGCGATCAGCCTGGGCGGCGCCCTGTTCCTGATCGTCTATGCCCTGCGCGCGCTGCGCGCGGCGCTCGATCCCGGCCGGCTGGACGCCGGCGGCGGGGCGGAGGCCGGCGCGGCGCGGGCTTCCGCCGTCACCCTGGCCCTGACCTGGCTCAACCCGCATGTCTACCTGGACACGGTGGTCCTGCTGGGCGGCCTGTCGAGCCGCTTCCCGCCGCCCGAGCGGCTCGACTTCGCGCTCGGCGCGATGGCGGCCAGCCTGCTGTGGTTCGTGGCCCTGGGGTACGGGGCGCGGCTGCTGGCGCCGCTGTTCGCGCGGCCGATGGCCTGGCGGATCCTCGACCTGACGGTGGCCGCGGTGATGGCCTGGCTGGCCGCCAAGCTGCTTATCGGGCTGCGGTGACCCCGCCGGCCGGCCGGCGGAGCAGGAAATCGACGATCGCCGCCGTCTCGTCCGGCGAGGGGAAGGCGCTGAATTCCTCTTCCATGCGCCGCATCTGGGTCTTGAGTTCCGATCGGGTGAACGGGCGGGCGGTCATCGTCTGCCAGCCGCCGCCGGGGAGCGCCGGGTGGCACCGCGCGCAATGGGCCGCGATGGCGGCCAGCGCGGCGGCGTCGGTGTTGGCCGCCGTCGTCGTCGCGGGGGCGGCCATCAGGCCGGCGCAGAGAAGGACCGGGACGCGCCATCGCCTCCCGGCCTAGGGTCCCAAGGTGCGAGGGACGATGTTCAACGCCTTACATCTCCGGCTTCAGGTCGACTTCGTACAGGGTGGCGCCGGACAGGTCCTTGAGGGCGACCGTCATCACCCGGGTCCGGCCATCGATGTCCACCTGACCGAAGAACTGCAGGCCGGCGCTCGGCGGCAGGTTGACCCGGCCGTCCGACGGGGCCTTCTGGAACACCACCTGCGGACCGAAGGTGTTGTCCAGATCGTTGGGGCCGAAGGTGCCGGCGTTCAGCGGGCCGGACACGAACTCCCAGAACGGCGAGAAGTCGGTGAACTGGGCCTTCGCCGGGTCGTAGTAGTGGGCCGCCGTGTAGTGGACGTCGGCGGTGAAGAAGACCACGTTCCGGATGCCCTCGTCCTTGATGAAGCGCAGCAGGTTGGCGAATTCGAGTTCGCGGCCGAGCGCCGGGCCGTCGCCGTTCGCCATGTTCTCGAAATGCTCCTTGCCGTCGCGCACGACCAGGCCGATCGGCATGTCGGAGGCGATCACCTTCCAGGTGGCGGTCGAGGCCAGAAGCCGCTGCTTCAGCCACTTCACCTGCCCGGCGCCCAGGAACGCGGTGTCCGGACCCATCTCCGGCTGCCGGTTGGTGCCGTTCGGACCGCGGTAGGAGCGCATGTCGATCATGAACAGGTCCATCGCCGGGCCGTAGTGGAACATGCGATAGATCCGTTCCTGCTCCGAGGAGTAGCGGATCGGGGTGTATTCGGCGAACGCCTGCTTGGCGCGCGCCGCCAGCAGGGCGGCCGACTTCACGGTGTAGCGGTCGTCGCCGTCCAGCATCTCCTGCGGATACCAGTTGTTCACGGTCTCGTGGTCGTCCCACTGCACGTACTGGGGCACCGTGGCGTTGAACGCGCGCACGTTGGTGTCCATGAGGTTGTAGCGGTAGCGGCCCCGGAACTCGTCCAGGGTCTCGGCCACCTTGTCGGTCTGCGGCGTCGTCACGTTGCGCCACACGGTGCCGTCGGGCAGCTTCTTCTCGGCCGGGATCGGACCGTCCGCATAGACGTAGTCGCCGTTGTGGATGAAGAAGTGCGGCTCGACACCGGCCATCGCCCGGTAGATCTTCATGCCGCCCCAGGCCTTGTTGATGCCCCAGCCCTGGCCGGCGGTATCACCGGCCCACACGAAGCGGATGTCCTGGGCGCCGCTCGGCGCGGTCCGGAAGCTGCCGGTCATCGGCTCGCCGGCGACCGAGATGTCGTTCAGGTCGACGAAGGTGACCCGGTAGTGGATCCGCTGCCCGGACGGCAGGCCGGTCACGTCCACCTTGGCCGTGAAGTCGCTGTCTTCGAGCGCCGCCGGGCCCTCGATGCGCCGCGCGTCGGAGAACTCGGGATCGGTCGCCACCTCGACCACCATGCGCGCCGGGCCGTCGCTGCGGCCCCAGATGACGGCCGAGTCGGCGGTCACGTCGCCGCTCTGCACCCCGTAGGGCTGGGCCGGCGGCTCGGCGGCGACGGCGGCGAAGGCAAGGAAACCACCAAACGTGCCGGCCAGGACCGTCGCACGGAGAAGTTCGGATCTCATGGATGCCACTCCCACACCAGATTGGATCGGATACGTTCGGGGACTCGATTTCGGTCGCGAACCCGGGCAGTGTTGCCAAGCGGCATTGCCACGGCATGACGAGACCATGACCCGCGGATGAACGTTTCCAGTCAATCCAATGAAGGAGGCCGCTTCAGGTTCCGTAGGCCCAGGCCAGCAGCCCGATCCCAAGCACCACCCGATAGATCACGAACGGAGTGAAGGTGGCCCGCTTCAGCCAGGCCATCAGGCCCCAGATGGCGAGGAGCGCGGCGGCGAAGGCGAGCCCGCCGGCCAGCAGGGCGTCGGTGGTGAGCTGGGCGTTGCCGGACTCGTAGAGGTCCTTGCCGGCCAGCAGGCCGGCCCCGAGAATGGCCGGGATGCCGATCAGCATCGAGAACCGGGCGGCCTCCGGTCGCGTCATCCCGAGCAGGCGACCGGCCGCCATGGTGATGCCGGAGCGGCTGGTGCCGGGAATCAGGGCCAGCACCTGGGCTAGGCCGATCACCGCCGCGTCGGGCAGCCGCAGGTCGGGGAGGTGCCGCTTCAAGCCGCCCAGACGGTCGGCGGCGTAGATCACCAGACCGAACCACAGGGTCGCCCAGCCGACCACCATCACGTTCTCGCGGAAATTGGACTCGATCAGGTCCTTGGCCAGGACCCCGACGACAACCACCGGCAGGGTGGCCACCAGGGCCAGCAGCAGCAACCGCCCGGGCCCGTCCAGCCGGCCGCGCGCCAGGCTGCCCACCCCGGCCAGCAGAGCGAGGACGTCGCGCCGGAAATAGACGATCACCGCCAGCAGAGTCCCCACGTGCACCGCCACGTCGATCAGGAGTCCCTGGTCCGGCCAGCCGGTGAGGGGCGCGATGACGATCAGGTGCCCGGAACTGGAGACCGGCAGGAACTCGGTGATGCCCTGCACCAGGGCGACGACCAGAAGGTGGAGGAGCGACACGGCGTCAGATCCTTTCCAGGTGGCTGGTCAGGATCTCGTCGTCCGGCTGCGGCGCCGCGGCGATGGCGTCGAACACCTGCTCCGGCGTGTCCACCCGGACCCAAAGGTCGGCCACCTTGTGATGCGCGAATCCGCCCTCGACGACCCGGTTCATGAGCGCCACCAGCGGGTCCCAGTAGTCGTCGGGGTCGAGCAGGATGATCGGCTTGTCGTGCTGGCGGAGCTGCTTCCAGGTGGTGATCTCCAGGCATTCGTCGAGCGTGCCCAGGCCGCCGGGCAGGACCACGAAGGCGTCGGCGCGGGCGAACATCTCGGCCTTGCGTTCGTGCATGCTGCCGACCACCACCTGTTCGGTCACCGGCAGGTTGCCGACCTCCATGCGGAGCAGGAAATCGGGAATGATGCCGACCACCTCGCCGTCCCGTTCGAGGACCTTGGTGGCGATGATGCCCATCAGGCCGATCCCGCCGCCGCCGTAGATCAGCCGCAGACCCCGCTCCGCCATCAACTCGCCAAGGCGGGCCGCGGCATCCGCGTAGGCCGGTTTGAGCCCGGCCCGCGAGCCGCAGAACACGCAAATCGATCGGACGTCCTTCATGTCACCTCCCTGGCGCGGGCGTTTCCGCGTTTCACGGCACTGTGATTAGGTCACTGACCGTGACCTGTCTAGGATATACGACCCGTCTCATATATCCGCGCTCTGTGCGCGGCGGGCTCCGTGGCGTGAGCCCGTGTTTCCCACAAACCGGAGGTATCGAAAAGCCATGTCCGCGAAAACTCTTCGTGTCGCCCTGACCGCCTGCGCCATTTGTGTCGCCGCGCCGGCGGCGCTGGCGGCCGACGACAACCCGATCGAGGCCCGCAAGGGCTTCTTCCAGGGCATCAAGATGCACATGGGCCCGATGGTGGCGGTGGCCAAGGGCCAGATGGACTATTCCGACGACACCCGCAACCACGCGGCCGGCATGCTGGCCTTCGCCAACATGACCGCGGCCATGTTCCCGGCCGGCTCCGGCGAGGGCGACACCGGCACCAAGCCGGAGGTCTGGTCCGACGCCGACGGTTTCGCCAAGGCGGTGGCGGCGTTCCGGGACGCGGCGGCGAAGCTGGCGGCGGCCGACGAGTTCGCGTTCGCGCCGGCGGTGATGGCGCTCGGCAAGACCTGCAAGGGCTGTCACGACGACTACCGCGAGAAGCACTGAGACCCGGTCTCTCTCCTCGGGTCTTGGGCGGGGCGGCCTGCGGGCCGCCCCGGACGTTTCGGGCGGGCGCCGCGAATCGCCCTTGACAGTCCGTCCGCGCGACCCGAAAGTGTGCGCCATGATTCGGCATCCGATCCATACGTGCGGGCCCCGGCGCCCGCGACGACGACGCGGTCCCATCCTTTGACCGCGCGCCGGATCGGGTCGTCCTGATTGCTCGGACCCGCCGGTGATCGACCGCCCCCCGAGTGCAGAGACGCCGATCATGATTTCCCTGTCCAACGAGCGGAGCGGCCACGCCGCCGCCATCGAGACCCTGCTGGATGATGCCTTCGGGCCGGACCGGTGGAGCAAGCAGTCCTATGCCTACCGGCGCGGCGTGGCGCCGCTGGCCGACCTCGGCCGGGTGGCGCTCGACGCCGACCGGCGGCTGGTCGGCACCATCCGTTACTGGCCGGTGACCATCGGCGCGGCCGGCGTTCCGGCCCTGCTGCTGGGGCCGCTGGCGGTCGATCCGGCGCTGCGCGACGGTGGGGTCGGGCAGCGGCTGATCCGGGCCTCCCTGGATGCCGCGACGGCGCACGGTCATCGGCTGGTCCTGCTGGTCGGCGACCCGGGATACTACGAGAGGTTCGGCTTCGCGCCGGCCGCCGAGGCCGGCATCGTGATGCCCGGCGAGGCGCCGCACCGGCTGGGGCTGCGCCCCCTGGTGCCGGGCGT
>JANQGL010000437.1 GCA_028277325.1 Magnetospira sp. | reverse complement strand
TCGGGCCCCGTGCCGGAATCTGTTAGTCCTTTGTTGCAAAAGAACTTTATCAGATTCTTGGGGCCGATGCACTCCCTACGGTGAGATATTGCGGCTAGGAGGTTTTCAGTAATGTCGATCCGGGTATGGCGGTGCCCCTTGAAGTTCTGAATTTCGAACCGCTTCAGCTTTAGTTTCATCCATGAACCTCAGGTAATGACGGTGGGGTCCGCGCGCCCGGTGCGCCGCTCGATCTCGGCGAGGCCGCGCGCGATGGCGATCAGGTCGGCCAAGGCGTCCTGGGTTTCGATCCCGTGCTTCGAGGCATTCGGCTCGAACCGCTCGATATAGACCCGGAGGGTCGCCCCCTCGGTGCCGGTGCCGGACAGCCGATAGACGATGCGCGAGCCGTCCTCGAAGATCACCCGCACCCCCTGCGACAGGCTTTCCGAACCGTCCACCGGATCGGTATAGGCGAAATCGTCGCCGGTGCGCACCTTGTAGCCGTCCAGGTTCATGCCTTCCAGCCCGGGCACGGTGGCCCGCAGGTGCGCCATCAGGTCGTTGGCGGCGTCGCTGTCCAGGCCCTCGTAGTCGTGCCGGGAATAGTAGTTGCGGCCGAACCTTTGCCAATGGGCGCGCACGAGGTCGGCCACCGATTGCCCGGGCCGCTCGGCCAGCAGGTTGAGCCAGGCCAGGACCGCCCACAGGCCGTCCTTCTCGCGCACGTGGTCGGACGAGGTGCCGAAGCTCTCCTCGCCGCAGAACGTGGCCTTGCCGGCATCCATCAGGTTGCCGAAGAACTTCCAGCCGGTCGGCGTCTCGAAGCACGGCAGACCCAGCTCCCCGGCCACCCGATCCACCGCGCCGCTGGTCGGCATGGAGCGGGCGACCCCGTTCAGCCCCTTGCGATATCCGGGGATCAGGGTGGCGTTGGCGGCCAGCACGGCGAGGCTGTCGGACGGCGTGACGAAGAAGCGGTCGCCCAGGACCATGTTGCGGTCGCCGTCGCCGTCCGAGGCGGCGCCGAACGCCGGCGCGTCGTCGCCGAACATGATCTCCACCAGCTCGTGGGCGTGCTTCAGGTTGGGGTCCGGATGCCCGCCGCCGAAGTCCTCCAGCGGCACCCCGTTGATCACGCTGCCGGCCGGCGCGCCCAGGCGATCCTCCAGGATCGCCTGGGCATAGGGGCCGGTGATCGCGTGCATGGCGTCGAAGCAGATCCGGAATCCCGACCGGAACAGCTTCCGCAGCGCCTCGAAATCGAACAGCGCCTCCATCAGTTCGGCATAGTCGGCCACCGGGTCGACGACCTCCACCGTCATGTCCCCGAGCCGTGTCTCGCCCAGCCTGTCCAGGTCCACGTCGGGTTCGTCGACGATCAGGTACCGATCCAGTGTCGTCGTCCGATCGAACGCCGCCTGGGTGTATTTTTCAGGGGCCGGGCCGCCATTGCCGATGTTGTACTTGATCCCGAAGTCGCCGTCCGGGCCGCCCGGGTTGTGGGACGCCGACAGCACGAACCCGCCGAACGCCCGGTGCTTGCGGATCACGCAGGAGGCGGCCGGCGTCGACAGCAGGGCGCCCTGCCCGACCAGCACCCGGCCGACCCCGTTGGCGGCCGCCATCCTGAGGATGGTCTGCGCCGCGGTCCGGTTGTAGAAGCGTCCGTCGCCGCCCAGCACCAGGGTCGCGCCCGCATGGCCGTCGAGGCTGTCGAACCAGGCCTGAACGAAGTTCTCCAGGTAGTGGGGCTGCCGGAACACCGCGACCTTCTTGCGCAGGCCCGAGGTGCCCGGCTTCTGGCCCTCGAACGGACGCGTGGAAACCTCGTTGACGTTCATTGCTTCGCCTCCTCGCCGCGACCGCTCAGCGGCCGACGCTATGATACACGAAACCGGCCTTCCGGGTGTCCTCGGGTTTGTAGACGTTGCGCAGGTCGACCATCACCGGCGTCGCCATGAGCGACTTGACGCGGTCCAGGTCGAGCGCCCGGAACTGATTCCATTCGGTGAGGATGACCAGGGCGTCGGCCGCCTCCATGACGTCGTAGGGACCGTCGCACCAGAGGATCTGCGGCTGGTTGAGGAGCTTGCGCGCCTCGCCCATGCCCTCCGGGTCGAACACCCGAACCGTCGCCCCGGCGCCCAGCAGGGCCGGCACGATGTCGAGGCTCGGCGCCTCGCGCATGTCGTCGGTGTTCGGCTTGAAGGTCAAACCCAGAATGCCGACGGTCTTCCCGGCCACCGACCCCTCGCAGGCGGCGATCACCTTGTCGGCCATCCGCCGCTTGCGGGAATCGTTGATGTCGATCACCGTCTCGACGATCCGGAGCGGCGACCCGTAGTCGCGCGCCGTGTGGACCAGGGCCCGGGTGTCCTTGGGAAAGCAGGAGCCGCCGTAACCGGGCCCGGCATGCAGGAACTTGCGGCCGATGCGTCCGTCCAGGCCGATGCCGCGCGCCACGTCCTGCACGTCGGCCCCCACCTTCTCGCACAACTCGGCGACCTCGTTGATGAAGGTGATCTTGGTCGCCAGGAAGGTGTTGGCGGCGTACTTGATCAGCTCCGAGGTCCGGCGTCCGGTGAACACCAGCGGAGTCTCGATCAGATACAGCGGCCGGTAGAGCTGGCGCATCACCTCCTGGGCGCGCGCGCGCTCGGTCCCGATCACCACCCGGTCCGGCCGCATGAAATCCTCGATCGCCGAGCCCTCGCGCAGGAACTCCGGGTTGGACACCACGTCGAACTCGGCGTCGGGCCGGGCCTCGCGGAGGATCCGCGCCACCTCGTCCCCGGTTCCGACCGGGACCGTGGACTTGTTGACCACCACCGTGTAGCCATCCATGCAGTCGGCGATCTCGCGCGCCGCGCCGTAAACATAGGACAGGTCGGCATGGCCGTCGCCGCGCCGGCTCGGGGTGCCGACCGCGATGAAAACCGCATCGGCGTCGTTGACGCCTTCCGCAAGGTCGAGGGTGAACGACAGACGGCCCGCCTTGACGTTGCGCGCCACGAGATCGTCGAGCCCCGGCTCGTAGATCGGGATCTCGCCGCGGAGGAGGCGCTCGATCTTGGACGGGTCCTTGTCGACGCAGACCACCTCGTGGCCGAACTCGGAGAAGCAGGCGCCGGAGACGAGTCCGACGTATCCCGTCCCGATCATGGAAACGCGCATGGTCCAGCGACTCCTTCGATATCAGAAGCAAATCCGTTGTTGTCGGCGGCCGGTTCCGCGTCGCGCCGGAACAATCGAAGCCTACCCGTTGCAGAATTCCCTGAGCGCGTCGGTGACCCCCTCGCGAAGATCCTCGCGCGCTATGGCGAACGCGACATTGGCCTGCACGAAGCCCTCCTTGCTGCCGCAGTCGTAGCGCCGGCCTTCGAACCGGATGCCGCGGAAGAAGATGCGGTTCAGGGTGCGCGCCATGGCGTCGGTGAGCTGGATTTCGCCACCCGCCCCCTTGCGGACGTTGGACAGTTCGGCCATCACGTCCGGCTGCAGGATGTAGCGCCCGATGATCGCCAGGTTCGACGGCGCCGCGTCGGGGTTCGGCTTCTCGACGAGACCGTTGGCGCGGGCGATCTTGCCGTCGTCCTCGACCACGTCCAGGATGCCGTAGCGGTCCACGTTCTGGCGCGGCACTTCCTCCACCGCGACCAGATTGCCGCCGTATTCCTGGAACGCCTCGATCATCTGGGCCAAACACCCGGGCTCCGCCAGGATCATGTCGTCGGCCAGCAGCACCGCGAAGGGCTCGTCGCCGATCAGGTTGCGGGCGCACCACACCGCGTGGCCGAGCCCCATCGGTTCCTGCTGACGCAGCACCGTGACCTGGCCGGGTTCCGGCAGCCACTCGGTGATCGATTTGTAGGCCTCGGTCTTGCCCCGTTCGAGCAACACCTGCTCCAGTTCATAGGAATGGTCGAAGTGATCGGACATCGAGCTTTTGCCGCGGCTCGACACCAGGATGACCTGCTCGACGCCCGCCGCTATCGCCTCCTCGACCGCGTACTGGATCAACGGCTTGTCGACCACGGTCAGCATCTCCTTCGGCATCGCCTTGGTGGCCGGAAGAAACCGGGTGCCGAGGCCGCCAACCGGCAGGATGGCCTTGCGAACGGGTTTCATCATTTTGCTTATCCCCTTGAGCTTGAACACACGATGAGGCGTGAGCATGCCGCTTGGCGGTCGTTTTTGCCACACCCCCGGACAACTCGCAACCGGTCCGCCGGCTTTTCACGAAACTGACTCAAGTCCAACCGAACGGAGTCACCGGCCTTTCAGCAGCACGTCCTTGGCCTGGTTGATCTTGGCGGCCAGGAAGTCGGACCCGCCGCGGTCGGGATGCACCGCCGCGATCAGGCGATGATGCGCCGCGCGGACGGTCTCCGCGTCCGCGTCCGGCGCCACGCCCAGCACCCGCGCCGCCTCCTCGACGCTCATCGCCCCCCCGCGGTCGCCGTTCGGGGCGTCGCGGCCGGCGCCCATCACCCGCCACGCGTCCCCGAACCGCTGATCCAGCCAGGGTTCGAGGACGCGGGCGGATTCCGGATCGTCGGTCCGGCACCGGTCATGAAGGCCGGCCGCCGCCTCCAGGTCGAGGTCGTTCAGGTCCCGGCCGGCCCAGGCGCCGCGCAGAACCCGCCCCCCCAGCTCGCCGGAGGCATGGTCCAGCGTCATATGCAAGGTGCGGGTCCGCAGGTCCGACGTGCCGCCCGGGGCGCCGCCCGACCCGCCGCGCGCCGCGTCGGCCATCCGGCGGTAGGCCTTGCCCCGGTTCCAGACGGCGCGCCCCCGCAGCAGGAGCGGAATCAGGAACGGCAGCGCGGCGACGATCCACCCCAGGCGCCCGCCCGCCACCAGCAGGGCGACGAGCAGGAGTCCGAGGATGCCGACGAACCACGCCAGGACCGACGCCAGCCTGGCCGGGTCGGCGTCGACGAAGACGCGTCCGGCGAGGATGGCCAGGGCCAGAAGACCGACTCCCAGGGCCAGCCAGGCCATTCTCAGGCCCCGCGATCCAGGGCGCTGGTGAGCCGCCGGACCGCGCCGCCGCGCCGCTCGGCCAGCGCCTTCAGGGCCGGCCGTCCGCCCGCCGCGTAGACCGCCACCGCGCCCAGCAGTTCGTTCAGAAGATGCGGGCTGTTGGCGGCGAACGACACGCAGGCCCCCTTGGTCAGCCGCGCGACCTGATCGAATCCGAACCGGGCGACCGGGTCGCCGCCCTCGTGGAACAGGAACGCCGGCACCCCGAGCAAGCCCAGCTGCCCCGCCAGTTCGCCCAGCCGGTCCACGTCCTCTTCCAGGCAGTCGCCGACCATCACCAGGGCGTCCACCGGCCCGTCGCGGGCTTCGTTGATGGCGTGCTTGAGCACTTTCGCCAACTGGGTCTGGCCGGCCAGGCAAGCCACCCCGGCCATCATGCGGGCCAGGCGGTCCGGGTCGGCGAGCCAACGGCTGGCGCGGAACTCCCCGAATCCGCGGTAGAACACCAACTGCATTTCCAGGCCGCCCAGGGCATCGGCGGCACGGAACATCTCCGCCTGGATGTGCGCCGCGCGGTCCCAGGTCGGTTGCCGGCTGGCCGTGGCGTCCATCGCGAACAGCAGCCGGCCGCGCCGGCTCCCGCGCCGCGAATCGGCCAGTCGGGCCGCCTGGCGCAGAAACGCATCGACCTCGGACGCCGAGGCCCTGTTGTCCGGCAGATCAGTTCCCATCCGACGTTCGGACCCGCTCATTCCGGGCCGGCACCGCCGCCGACCCTTGCAGATGTAGGCAGCTCAATGTTGAAAATCGAGCCCCCGCCGGGGGCCTCTTCGATCCAGATGCGGCCGCCATGCAATTCGACGACCCGCCTGCAGACCGCCAGGCCGATGCCGGTGCCCTCGTATTCGTCCGTCTGGTGCAGACGCTGGAAGATTCCGAAAATGCGCTCGCGATACGTCGGATCGATACCGATTCCGTTGTCGACGACCCGGAGCAGGACGCCGGACGGACTCGTCTCCGCGCTCACCCGGACCCGTGCCCGGCTTCCCGACGCCTGATATTTCAGGGCATTGACGATCAGGTTCTGGAACAGGCTTTGAAGCGCCGTCTCATCTCCCATCACTCCCGGCATGTCCGTGACCACCACGTCGGCGTCCTGTGCCTCGATTTTGGCCGACAGATTGTCCAGCACCCTTTTCAGGAGGCCGTTCAGATCGACCGGCTTCCATCGCCGCTCGCGTCGCGATCCGACGACCCGGGAGTATTCCAGCAGATCATGAATCAACCGATCCATCCGCAGGGCGCCGTCCACCGCGAAATCGAGGTACTGGCGGGCGTTCGAATCGAGCCGTTCGCCCGATTTCATCTCCAGGAGCTGGAGGTAGCTGACGATCGTGCGCAACGGCTCGCGCAGATCATGCGAGGCCACGTAGGCGAATTGCCGAAGCTCCATGTTGGAGCGCCGCAGGCTCTCCTCCACCGCCCGCCGCTCCGTCACGTCCTTGAACACCAGCACGGCACCGGTGATCACGCCGTTCTCGCGAATGGGCGCCGCCACGAACTCCGCCGGAAACGTGCCACCGCCGGGACGGCGGAACAGGGCGTCGGGGCGCCGCACGACGGTGTCCTGGGTCAAAACCGCCTCGAACGTAGAATTCGCCGACCTGTCCCCCGACGTCGAGTCGCGGACGATTTCCCGGCAGTCCAGGCCGACCAGGATGGTTTCGGGCCGCCCGAGGATCGCGACGGCCGCCGGGTTGGCGAAGGTGATCACCCCGAATTCGTCCAGCCCGACGATTCCTTCTCCCGCGGCATGGAGAATCCGCTCCAGGTGGTGCGCGAGGTGCTGCAGTTGCCTCTCCGCGCGCCGCCGGTCCGTCACGTCCTCACCCGAACTCAGGGTTCCGACGATGGTGCCGCGGTCGTCCCGCACCGCGGTGTTTCGCCAATGGATGGTGCGCCGTTCCCCGGTCCGGGTGAGGACATCGTTCTCGTATTCCGGCGACGCCAAACCGCCGGTCCGGATGATGCTCTCGAAGATGCCGCGAACCTCCGAACGCTCCGACGCCGGAAGGCGTTCGAACCAATCGCTTCCGGTCAGCTCTTCGGCCGAATCCCCCAGCACTTCCGACGCCTTGCGATTGGCCAGGACGACCCGGCCGTCACGGTCAAGGGCGATGAACATCACCTCGGCGATGTTCAGGTAGGTTTCGGCGCGCCGCTTCTCCTCGCGCAGGGCCGCCTCCACCGCCCGTTGCGACCGCAACTGTCGTTCCTGATCGGCGATCCTCCGCTCGCGCTGCGCCCGTTCCGCCGACAGTATCGGCACGAACCGGCGTGCCAGGAGGGTCAGGATGAGGACCGCCACGCCGAGACTGGCCAGCTTGGGGACAAGGACGTGCCGCGGTTCGAGGAGAACCGCCGCGACGTCGGTCGGAAGCAGGCCGTCCAACGCAAGGCGCGACAGGCCGAAATAGGCGCTCTCGAACAGGTTGCGCAGGGCATCGATCAACAGCACCACCAGCAGCACCTTCAGGGCGCCGTCCGCGATGCCGGGGTTTCGAAGCTCACGCAGGTAAAGAACGATGATCACCGCCCACACGACAACCAACAGAACATAGTTGACCTGGGCAAGGATCGTTAGCGTTTCCAAATCGTCGGCTCCACGGCTGGCTTGCGGATTCGCGGACCGCCCGCAGCCGTCGCAAATGATCGACGCCGAACGCGCAACGGTCAAACGTCCCGCAAGTTCAGGGACTCGATGACGGTGCGCACTTCCTGGCGTGCCGCCACGTGCGACAGGTTCAGCGGGTTGCCGCGGCCGACCGCCCGCAGGTCGAGCAGGGTCAGGCCCTTGGGGAACAGCTCGCGGAAGATCACCCGTTCGCCGAACCCCGGTACCTGGCGGAATCCAAGCCGCCGCTCCAGCGAATCGAGAATGCCGCCCACCGCCTGCTTGTTGCGGGCGTCCAGGTGGCTCAGGCGGTTGCGCACCACGATCCAGTCGATCGGCCGGGCGCCGGCCACGGCGCGCCGCTTGCGCTGTTCCCAGACCATCTCCGCGTAGTGGCTGAGCGCCACGACCTTGGATGCGTCCGGCGTCACCCGGGCCAGGACATCGAGATCGATGAAGCTGTCGTTCATCGGCGTGATCAGGATGTCGGCCGCCGTGTGGGCCAGCCTTGAGAGGTCCGTGTCGTGCCCCGGGCAGTCGATCAGGATGATGTCGTGGGTGTCCATGATCCCCGGCAGCCGCTCTTCCAGGTCCCTGGCCGACGACGGCCGGGCGTGGCTCGGAATGGCCAGACGCAGCCGGTTGGCCTCCGCGTAGGCGACCCGGTTCTCGATGTAGCGGCTGAGCGTCCCCTGGCGGGTGTCGGCG
>JANQGL010000410.1 GCA_028277325.1 Magnetospira sp. | reverse complement strand
AACTGCGCCACGTCGCCGCCCGAGGCCAGGGCGCGCAGCAGGTCGCCGCCGCCCGTCTCGGTCTCCCGCTCGGCCTGCGCGAGGGTGGCCGCGTCGGTCGCCGCCCGCTCCAGCGCGTCGCCCTGGGCGCCGCGCGCCAGGGCGTCGCCGAGCGCCGCCAGGAACGCCGGATCGCCATGGCCGGCCAGGAACGCATCGAGGTCCTCGCCGCGCGCCAGGGCGGCGATCATGGCGTCGGAATCGCTGCTCCCGCCGGCCGTGCGCACCGCCGCCTCGGCCAGGCGCACGTCCTCCGCCGCCCGCGCCGCGGCGATCTGCGCGTCGGCGAACGACAAACCGTCGGCCAGGGCGTCGGCCAGGGCCTCCATGAAGGCGTCCGAGCGCGCCGTCACCGCGTCGATCCCGACGCCGCTGGCCAGCGCGTCGAGCAACGGATCGCCGCCGGCGCCGTCCGCCATGGCGTGACGCGCCACCGATTCGGCGGCCAGGCGGGCGTTGGCCAGCGCCACCTGCAGGGTGTCGCCGGCGACCAGCGACTGGCGCAAGACCGAAAGGAACACCTCGGCGGCCTGATCCATCGCCTCCGGCGGCAGATGGTCGTCAAGCGCCAAGCCGATCTCGGCATCCGCGAGATCCTCGACGCGCCGTCCCTGACCGCCCTCGCGCGCCAGTTCCACGTGCCAGGTCTCGTCCATGCCGGACTGCAGGGCGTCGGTCGCCGCCTGGGCCTCGAAGAACACGGTTTTCGCCTCGGCCAGGGCGGCCTCGGGCGACAGGCCGTCGCCGAGCCCGGAAATCAACCGGGCCACGAAGGCGTCACCGGTGGTGCGCGCCACGTCGGCATCGACGCCCTGCGCCACCGCTTCGACGACGGCGGCCCGCAGAACCCCGGTCACCGCGCCCTCGATTCCGCCCTCGCTCGACAGGGCCAGGATCAACAGGTCCAGCGACGAGGCGTCGGCCGGAGTCGCCGGCCCGGCCGGCGGGACGGCGTTCAGCTCCGCGGCCACGCCCGGCGGCAGGCCGGGCGAAAACGAATCGGCCGCGCCGCCCGGCGGCGCGCTGAATGGGTCGTTCTGGTCGGCCATCTCGCAAGCCCTCGATTCATCGGCGGTGATGTCCGGTGATCGGTCACCGCAGGTTCACCCGCGCCATCATCCCTTCCGATTAAACAAATGGGAATTTTTTGCGGCTTGGGAAACAAAAAAACCTTAATTCCTCTCAAGAGCTTGCTTTATAAGGAAAGCAGAGTTGGGAGGAAAAGGCAACCGCGATCATCGATCGGAGGGATGAATTGATGCGCCCGGCGGGAAGCTGGAGGGAAGATCGCGGGCCGGCCGGCCGGCGGCGCCGGATGCTGGGAGGCATCGTCGGGCTGATGTGCCTGCTCGCCACGGTATCGGCGCGGGCCGATGCGTTCGGGGACCTCCTGGCCGAGGCCCTGGCCGGGCATGACCGGATCAAGGCCGCCGAGGCGGCCGTCGAGGCGGCCGAAAACCGGGCCCGCGCCGCCTTCGCGCCGCTCTATCCGACCCTCGACACCACCGCCAGCTACGGGTTCGAGCACCAGTCGAAACCGGACGGCGACGCCAATACCAACGCCACGTTTCACGAAATCGATCTCGAACTGACCCAGTTGCTGTGGGATTTCGGCGCCTCCTACGCGTCGATCGAGCGGGCCCGCCTGCAGCTGTCGGACACCCAGGTGGCCCTGGTGGCGGCCCGTCAGGACATGATCCAGAACGCCGCCGCCGCCTACGTCGACCTGCGCCGCGCCGCCCTGGTGCTCGATTTCGCGCGCCGCTCGGAATCCAACATCCTGGACACCACCGGCCTGGAGGAAGCGCGGGTCGAGGCGGGCGGCGGCCTGTCGACCGACGTCCTGCAGGCCAAGACGCAGCTGGCCGAGGCGGAAGCGCGGCGGATCGCCGCCGAGGGCGCCCTGCGCGGCGCCGAGAACCGCTTCGTGGCGGTGTTCGGGCACCTGCCCGAGGACCCGCGCGGCCTGCCGCCGATCGGCATCGACGAGGCCCGCCTGCCGGAAACCCTGGACGACGCCCTGACCCAGGCGGTCGGTCACAACACCGACCTGCAACGCGCCGCGCTGGCCGAATCCATCGCCCGCCAGGACATGGTCCGCAGCAGCCGCGACGGCCTGCTGCCGACCATCGAGGCGGTCGGCCAGCAGACCTGGAAGCGCGACGTCTCGGGCACCATGGGATTCAAGGGCGAAACCCTGGCCAAGGTGGAGCTGTCGTTCCCGTTCAACCTGGGATTCACCGCCGTCAACACCCTGCGCGCCGCCGAGGCCGACCTGGCGGCGACCAGCCGCCGGATGGGCGACACCCGGCGCGACGTCGAGGAACGGGTGCGCAATGCCTGGCACACCCTGCAGACGGCGCGCGCCACCGTACAGTCGCGGGAAACCCAGGCCAGCCTGTCGGAGGCGTTCCTGGAACTGGCGCGCGAGGAACGCGGGTTCGGCCAGCGCTCGCTGATCGACGTGCTGTCCGGCGAGACCTCGCTGATCAACGCCCTCAGCGAAAGCGCCAACGCGCGCAGCGCCGCCCTGCGCGCCGCCCTGGACCTGCTGCGCGTGATCGGCCATTTGTCGCCGGACGTGTTCACCACGCCGCCCGACCCGGACGAGAGGCTCCCCGCGGCGCTCACCGGCGGCGCTCGATGAGCGAACTGATTCGGCGGCTGATGGCCCATCCGTGGATCTCCGCCGAAATTCTCGTCGCGTCGCTGTTCGCCAACCTGCTCGCCCTGGCCTCCCCCTTGTTCGTCATCCAGGTCCTCAACCGCTACGTGGCACACGGGGTGGACGCCACCCTGGCCACCCTGACCGCCGGGGTGCTGCTGGCGATCGGCCTCGAATTCGCGTTCCGGCAGGCCCGCCTGCTGCTCGCCGAGGCGATCCTCGGGGACTCCAACCGGCAGCGCGCGCGCGGCGTGTTCGGCCTGCTGCTGACCGCCCGCCGGTCGGCCCTCGACCGCCTTCCGGTGAACCGCCGGCGGGCCACCCTGCGCGGCCTCGACGCGGTCGAATCCGCTTTCACGCCGACCAACACGGCGGCCCTGATGGACATCCCCTTCGCCCTCGTGTTCGTCGCCGCGCTGGCCCTCCTGCACCCGACCCTGGGCCTGATCGCGCTCGGCTTCGTGATCCTGGTGCTGATCCTCGGGATCGTCATGCTGCGCCTGTTACGCGATCCGCAGCGCCGCCTCGCCGACGCGGAGTCGCACGGCCAGGCGATGATCGCCACCGCCGACCTGGCCGTGCGACTCCGCGTCGGCGAGGCGGCGCTG
>JANQGL010000357.1 GCA_028277325.1 Magnetospira sp. | reverse complement strand
GCCGAGGGCTCCCTGGAGGACGGCCCGGACCGCCTGGAAGCGCGGCTGCGCAACGCCCGGTTGGACGACCCGGCCGACCACCTGCGCCTCGACGGCATCGATCTCGACGCGCGATGGACCGGCAGGCTGGACGCCACGCTGCACGGCGCCACCCTGCGCGCCACCGACACCCCGGCCAGCCTGGCGCCGCTGCGCCTGACCGGCGGCGGCGGCCGGTCCGGCGACGACTGGCGGGCCGACCTCGCCATCGGCGGCGCCGACGGACGTGTCGAGGCCACCGTGGCGCTGCGCCACGGCGCCACCGGCGGGCGCGCCGACCTGCGCCTGAAGCGGCTCGACTTCGCGCCGGACGGCCTGCAGCCGAAGACCCTGTCGCCGCGTCACGGGCGCCGCCTGACCCACGTATCGGGACGGCTCGGCGCCGCCGGCCGGATCGCCTGGCACCGCGACCGGGCGCCGACCTCCGACCTGACCGTCACCCTGGACGACCTGGACCTGACCGCCGAACCGGCCCGCGTCGAGGGCCTGCGCGGCACCGTGACCCTGATCCGCCCCTGGCCGCCGGTCACCCCGCCGGACCAGCTGATCGGCGCCGATCGGATCGGGGTCGCCGACTGGCCGATGCGCGACGCGGCGCTGCGCTTCGAGTTGCGCCCGGACGGCAGGCTGGCGATCCCGCAGGCGGTCATCGGGATGGCCGACGGCTACGTGATGGCACACGACGTCACCGCCGAGCCGGCGGGCCCGACGGCGCGCGGCGACCTGACCCTGGGCGATCTGGACCTGCGATCCCTGCTGGCGCTGCTGGCGGTGCCGGACCTGGAGGCCAGCGGGCGGATCGGCGGCCGCCTGCCCTTCGCGCTCGGCCCCGAGGGCCTGGCCGTCGATGCCGGAGTCCTGGCCAGCCAGGAGTCCGGCGTGATACGCTACCGGCCGGCGGCGCCGCTCGGCGGGCTGGGCGGCGGCCCCTCGCAACGGATGATGATGGAGGCGCTGCGCGATTTCCATTACCGGACCCTGGAGGTGCGGCTGGACGGCCGGGCGGGAACCGACTGGCAGGCGACGATCGGCCTGCGGGGCGGGAACCCGAACCTGCTCGACGGCCACCCATTCCGGTTCAACATCAACGTCAGCGGCGCCCTGGAGGCGATTCTGCGCCGCGGTCTGGCGACGTTCGATCCGTCCGATCTGATTCGGATGCGCGAGCGGCCGGACACAACGGAGGCACCACGACCGTGACCCAGCGCCGACTCCTGTTCGCGATTCTCCTGCCGGCCACGCTCGCCGCCGCCTGCTCGCCCACCGTGAAGGTGGAGGCGCCGCGCGAGCCGATCACCGTCAACCTGAACATCCGGATCGAACACGAGGTGCGGGTGAAGGTGGAACGGGACGTGGAGGCCCTGTTGGAGCAAAACCCGGAGTTGTTCGAGTGATGACCAGACGGATTCGCATGTTCCCGCGCCCCGCGATGCGCCTGCTGACGGCCGCCCTGCTCGGCCTGTTCCTCGCCGCCGGCGCCGCGCCGGCCGTCGCCGGACCGGTTGGCGACGCCAAGGCGGCCGGCCAGGTGGGCGAGCGACCGGACGGCTACCTGGGCGTGGTCGGCGCGGCGCCGGCCCAGGTGATCGACCTGGTCCGCTCGGTGAACGCCCAACGGCGCCAGCACTACCAGGCGATCGCCGAGCAGAACGGCACCAGCCTGCGCGCCGTGGAGGCGATCATGGGCCAGCGGCTGATCGGCGAGGCCCC
This sequence comes from Magnetospira sp., assembly GCA_028277325.1. Lineage (GTDB taxonomy): Bacteria > Pseudomonadota > Alphaproteobacteria > Rhodospirillales > Magnetospiraceae > JANQGL01. The sequence goes on along the minus strand of JANQGL010000357.1, from coordinate 7,240 downwards.
GTCCGGCAGCTACGTGATGGACGGGACCGGCACCTGGGTCCGCAAGTAGCCGCGATGGCGCTGCGTCTGCTGCCCGACACCCTGGTCAACCGGATCGCCGCCGGCGAGGTGGTGGAGCGCCCGGCCAGCGTGGTCAAGGAACTGGTCGAGAACAGCCTCGACGCCGGAGCGACGCGGATCGACATCCGGCTCGACGACGGCGGCGCGACCTTCCTGTCGGTGACCGACGACGGACGCGGCCTGGGCCGCGACGACCTGGCCCTGGCGGTGCGGCGCCACGCCACCTCGAAACTGCCCGACGACGACCTGGTGCGCATCGCCACCCTGGGGTTCCGCGGCGAGGCGCTGCCCAGCATCGGCGCGGTGGCCCGCCTGACCCTGGCCTCGCGCGCCGCCGATTCGGGGGAGGGCTGGGAAATCGACATCGAAGGCGGCCGGGTCGACGGTCCGCGCCCGGCCGCGCAGCCGCCCGGCACCCGGGCCACGGTGCGCGACCTGTTCTTCGCCACCCCGGCCCGCCTGAAGTTCCTGAAAACCCCGCAGACCGAGCGCGGCCATGCGGCCGAAGTGGTGCGCCGCCTCGCCATGGCGGCGCCGGGGGTCGGCTTCTCGCTGACCGAGGGGGAGCGCGACATCCTCCGCTACCCGCCGGCCGGGGGCGACCTGTTCGACGCCCGGGCGCGCCGCCTCGCGGCCGTGCTGGGGCGCGACTTCGCCGACAACGCGGTCCCGGTGGCGGCCGAGCGCGAGGGCGTCCGCCTCGACGGCCTGGCCGGGCTGCCGACCCTGAACCGGCCCAACGCCGCCCTGCAGTTCCTGTTCGTCAACGACCGCCCGGTGCGCGACCGGCTGCTGCTCGGGGCGGTGCGCGGCGCCTATCGCGACGTCCTGGCCGGCGACCGCCACCCCATGCTGGCCCTGTTCCTGGAGGTGCCGCCGGAGGCGGTGGACGTCAACGTGCACCCGGCCAAGACCGAGGTGCGGTTCCGCGACTCCGGACTGGTCCGGGGCCTGATCGTCGGCGCCCTGCGCCAGGCCCTGGCGGCGGCCGGCCACCGGACGTCGAGCCACGTCTCCCGGGCCGCCCTGGGGGCCGCCCGTCCGGCCATCGAGGGCGGCGCGGAGCCCGTCGGGCGACCGCCGGCCGGTGCCCCCGGAACGCCGTCGCCGCCCGGCCTTTCGGACCGCGCCCGGGCGTTCCAGGCGCCGTTGCGACCCCTCGACGCGCCGCCGTCGGCGCCGCCGGCCGCCGCCGCGCCGCCCGAGTCCGACGACGCCTATCCGCTCGGCGTGGCGCGGGCCCAGGTGCACGAAACCTACATCGTCGCCCAGACCGCGACCGGGCTGGTGATCGTCGATCAACACGCCGCCCACGAGCGGCTGGTTCAGGAGCGGCTGCGCGCCGACCTGGAGAACGGCGGCGTGGCGCGCCAGGGCCTGTTGCTGCCGGAGGTGGTGGAGCTGGACCCGGCGGCGGCCGAGCGGGTCGCCGCGCGGGCCGGCGACCTGGCACGGCTCGGCCTGGCGGTGGAGCCGTTCGGGCCGGGCGCGGTGCTGGTCCGCGAGGTGCCCGCGCTGCTCGGCGACACCGACGTGAAGGGCCTGATCCGCGACCTGGCCGACGACCTGGCCGAACTGGATTCGGCGATCAGCCTGGAGGACCGGCTGGGCGCGGTCTGCGCGACCCTGGCCTGCCACGGCAGCGTGCGGGCCGGACGGCGCCTCAACGAGGCGGAGATGAACGCCTTGCTGCGGCAGATGGAGGCGACCCCGCGGGCCGGGCAATGCAGCCACGGCCGGCCCACCTACGTGGAATTGCGGTTGTCCGATATCGAGCGGTTGTTTGGACGCCGCTGATCGTGTAAATCTACTTGGGTTTCAAGCCGGAGTGACTAGATCACCGACATCGCGCCTCCGACCTGCTACCCGCGTCACCTTCACCCATCCTGCCTTTAAGACCGAGGGAGACCGAGATATGAACTTCGCGAAAAACATGGGCCTCAAGGACCGCAACTTCCGCTACGCGCTGGGCGCCCTGATCGTGATCATCGGCCTGATGAACCACACCTGGTGGGGCCTGGTTGGCGTGGTGCTGCTGGCCACCGCCTACCTGCAGACCTGCCCGGCCTACTCCTTCCTGCGCATGGACACCCGCTCGGAAGGCGAAAAGTAAGGTATATTCCCGCATAAGGCGCCGGCCGACACCGTTTGTGCGTGCGGTGCCGGTCGGGCGTCGTTCGAACAACGAGATCCATTTGCAGAATTCTGGTTTTCCACCAAATGTCGGGGTGGGGTTGTTCCGTTACGGCAGATGTTGTAATGTGCAGCCATCGGATTTGGTTTGAAATGGCTACCAGGACAGTACGGCTGCCGACGTTTTTGTTGTGGACCGCTTGGCGGCCGAGCGACGTTCCTGACGCCAATCAACAAAGAGGCACCATGGCACCCGAGTGGACTCCCGAGCGGATCAAGATGTTGACCGATCTTTGGAACGAGGGCTTGGCGACCGGCGAGATCGGCCGGCGCCTGGGGTTCACCAAGAACGCGGTCATCGGCAAGGCACATCGGCTCGGCCTGGCCAAGCGTCAGTCCCCGATCCAGCGCGACGGCACCGCCAACGGAGCCGCGAAAAAACCGGCCCGCGAGGCGGCGGCGCGCAAGGCGCCGGCCGCCAAGCCGGCCGCGCAGGCCGCCCCCGCCGAGGCGAAAGCGTCACCGCCGGCGCCGGCCGCGCCGCGCGCCAAACGGCCGGCGGCCGCCGAATCGGTGACCCTGGACCGGTTGGCCCACGGCATGTGCTGCTGGCCGATCGGCGAGCCCGGCACGCCCGAGTTCCGCTTCTGCGGCGAGGATGCGGTGCCCGGCAAGCCCTATTGCGCCCACCATTGCGAGGTCGCCTACGTGCGCAGCAGCAAGCCCGAAAAAAGCAAGGACAAGGCGGCCTGACGGCGTCAGGCCGAGGACGGTCCGGGACGGTCCGACGGGTCGCCGGCCGGATCGTCCGAGGCGAATGCCAGCGCGCCGTCGCGGGCCAGGTCGGCGATATGTCCGTCAAGCCGCGTCAGGGCGCCGGCCAGCGTGTCGCGCGGCACCCCCTGCTTGAACTTGAACGCCAGGTCCTCCTGATACAGGGCGCGGGCCCGCGTCGACATGTTGCGGTAGAGCTTGGTCCGCAAGCCGATATCGCGCTCTCCCAGCTTGAGCAGGATCAGAATGTCGTCCTCGGCGGCCACCCCCAGCAGGGCCTGGATCCCGGGGTCGTTGGCGGCCTTGATCCGGCGCACCAGCCGACGGAGCAGGTCGGCCGGCGGCGCGGCGCCGGTTGCTTCGCGCAGCTTGGCCTGAAGCTGCCGGACCTCGTCCGCGTCGAGGGTCACGGTCAGATCGCCGAAGGCGATCGTGAAGCCGCCCCCGGGGTCCTTGTTGGCGCTGATCTTCATGCCGTCAAGGCTGGCACAGCGGCGGACCCAAGACAAGCACGCCCCTTGATTCGACCGGGCGATGGCGTTAGCATCCGCCTGCCATGAGACTCCTGCGACTTACCGGCACGGCGGTCGGGCGCCGAATTACAGGCCCGGTCCTTTCCTAAGGGCCGGGACCCCGTCGAAACCCTGCACGCCTAACGCCAAGTCCTGGAGCATCCCTCATGACCGTTTCCTTCCGGCCCGAGCAGGCCACCGTCACCGCGTGTTTTTCCGTCTACGCGGCCGCCGAACCCGGCGTCATGCCGCGCGTCCTCGAAGTGTTCGCCAAGCGCGGCCTGGTCCCGTCCAACTGGTACAGCGCCGTGGTCGGGACGCGCGACGAGGAGTTGCAGATCGACATCCAGGTCCGCCGGCTGGCGCCGCGCCAGCAGGACCTGATCGCCGAGGCGCTGCGCCGGGTGGTCGGGGTGGACGCGGTGCTGACGGCCGAGAAGCGGGCCGCCCTCAGCGCCTGATGAGTCTGCTGCGCCACCTCGAACGCTGCAACACCTGGGATCCGGGCAAATTCCTGCCCTTCGTGGTCGACGGCCGGCAGGTCGGCCGGGTGCGGCGCGATTTCGCGCCGCTCTGCGCCCGCCACCCGGATGCCTTCGAGGTCACCGACCGGACGGTGGCGGTGGCGCCCCGCCTCGCCACCTTCGAGGACCGCACGCAGGCGGTCGGCGCGGCGCTGCACCGGATGGCCGAGGCGGGCCAGCTCGCCAAATGGTGCGGCGAACCGTTCGCCGTCGCCACCGCGCCCGGCCGCCCGGTCCTCCTGCACATGGAACGGGCGGCGGTGGCGCGGTTCGGCATCCTCGGCATCGGGGTCCATATGAACGGCTTCGTCCGCACCCCGGACGGCCTCATGATGTGGGTCGGCAAGCGGGCGCGCGACAAGCCGACCGCGCCGGGCAAGCTGGACCAGCTCGTCGCCGGCGGCCAGCCGGCGACCCTCGGCCTGATGGACAACCTGGTCAAGGAGTGCGCCGAGGAGGCCGACATCCCCGAGGCGCTGGCCCGCCAGGCCCGCCCGGTCGGCGCCGTGACCTATATCCTGGAATTGGAAAACGGCCTGCGCCGGGATATCATCTACACGTTCGACCTGGAGCTGCCGGCCGCTTTCACGCCGCGCAACACCGACGGCGAGATCGACCATTTCGAACTGTGGCCGGTCGCCCGGGTCGCGGAGAGCCTGCGCCAGACCGACGACTGGAAGTTCAACTGCACCCTGGTCGCCATCGATTTCATGATCCGGCACGGGGTGTTGACCGCCGACGACCCGGAGTATCTGGCCCTGCAGGCCGGCCTCCGGACCCACGACGGCAGCCTGTAGACCGCGCGGCCCGCCACCGGCCGGGGATCGCCGCCAGCCTGCAAACCGGCGGACGGGCTCGTTTTTTCCGCTGGCCACCAGCGGCGCCGGACAACTACACTCGCCGAGAATAATTCGTTGGGAGGGGATGATGACGAAATTGATCGACATCGAAGGCATCGGAGACGTTTACGCCAGCAAACTCGAAGACGTCGGCGTGAAGTCCGTCGAACATCTGCTCGAACTGGGGGCCTCCCCGAAAGGGCGCAAGGATCTCGAGGAGAAAAGCGGTATCTCGGGCCGGCTGATCCTGCGCTGGGTCAACATGGCCGATCTGTTCCGCATCAAGGGCGTCGGCGAGGAATATTCCGACCTGCTGGAAGCCGCCGGCGTCGACACGGTGCCGGAACTGGCGCAGCGAAACCCGGACAACCTCCACGCCAGGATGCTGGAGGTGAACGAGGCCAAGAAACTGGTCCGCAACCCGCCGGCGGCCAAGCAGGTGGCCGACTGGGTCGCGCAGGCCAAGGACCTGCCGCGCGTCATGACGTATTAAGGCGGCCCGTCCCCGGGCCGCCGGTGCCTACTCGGAGATGTTGGGCGGGTCCAGGTCCTCGTCCCAGCCCTCCTCGGGCGGGCACATCCGATCGATCCACTCCTCCAGGATGGCCACGTGCTCCGCTTCCTCCTCCGCGAACTCGCGGGCCAGGGCACAGACGTCCTCGTTGGTCGACGACGAGGCGACCCCGGCGTAGAAGCCGTGCGCGTTGGATTCCGCCCGGTGCGCGATCATCACCGCGTGGTAGGGCGTCATCAGGTAGTGGGCATGCTCCATCTCCGCCGATTCCGGCGATTCCTCGGTGCCCCACTTGTAGTCCCAGGGCGCGATCCTCGGCAGATCGCGCCCCCCCGCCCGTTCCTTCATTTCGGCGGCGTGCTTGCGGCCGTAGTCGGCGAGGCGACGCAGAAGCTCCGCGGTCTCCGGGTTGTTGTGGGTTTCCATGGCGTCGGCGATCTCCTCGTAGCGCTCCACCGCCTCCATTTCGAGGGCGATGGAATGGGCGATCATTTCCTCGACGCTTTCGATGGCGTGCGGGCTCTGCGGATTTTGCGTGTCCGTGCTCAAGGGCAGACCTCCGGGCTCGATGATCCGACGCGCCGAGTCTAGCGCGTCATCCAAGGCCTGTCAGCTTCCGCCTTCGCGGGCCCGGGCGACCAAGGCCTCCAATTGCTGGCGATTGACGGCGCCGGGAATCAGCCGGTCGCCGACCACGAAGGCCGGGGTGCCCCGGATCCCCAGAATCTTCGACATCTGCCGATTGCGGCTCAGTTCCCGGTTGACCTCCGGGGACTCCATGGCGGCCTTCACCCGGTCGACGTCGAGGCCGAGATCGGCCACCAGCGCCATGATCCGTTGCTCGTCGAGCTGGCCGCGCAGGCCCATCATGCGGGTGTGCAGGTCCTGGTACCTGTCCGGGGCCAGCGACCACACGGCCAGCGCGGCGCGCGACGCGATCACCGAGCTTTCCGAGAGGATCGGGAGTTCCTTGAGGACATAGCGCACGCCGCCGTCGTCGTCCAGCAGCGCCAGGATGTCGGGGACCACCCGCTTGCAGTAGCCGCAGTTGTAATCGAAGAACTCGACCACCGTCACGTCGCCGTCCGGGTTCCCCAGCATCGGCGAATCGGGGTTGGCGGTCAGGGTGTCGCCAAGCGCCGCCAGGGCCTCCTGCCGGCGCGCCGCCTGCGCCGCCTCGTGTTTCGTCTCCATGGCCTTCAGGGCCTCGACGATCACCTCCGGGTGGTCCAACAGGTAGTCGCGCACCACCTGCTCCACCGCCTTCTTCTGGGGTCCGGTCAGGGCGTCGTCGGCCGTCGCGGCGGGCGCCGCGGCCAGGGCGATCAGGGCCGTCGCCAGCAGCGGGGCGACGAAGTGATTGCGAATCATGGGACTCCTTTCGGTTCGGGACAGTTCGCTCGGGTGCTATCTTGGGCGGGGACGGCCGTCGCCTCAAGGCCGGATCGACGGCTAACGCACATGTGATCCGGATCGGCGGACGATCACCGGGTCAACGTCACGCCGGACAGCAGCACCGCGCCGCCGTCGCCGCGGTCCGCCGTCAGGCCGATGAAGGCGATGCGCGTCCGGTCGATGGCGTCGTCGGGCCAGCGGTCCGCGTACAGGGCGGCCAGGTCGGCCGATTCGCGGATCCAGCCGGCCGTGGTGGCCGGCCGGGCCGGCCAGTCGATCACCAGCAGCCGGTCGCGCGGCGGCAGCATCAGGCCGCCGGGCCCCGGACCCGCCACGCCGGGACGCCCCTCGCCGCGAAAGCCGACGACGAGACGCGGCGCCGGGTCCGGTTCGGCCGGCCTGCGAAACCGGAACCAGTCGAGGAACGGGATCGCCAGCAGCCGGGCGTCGACCGGGCGCAGCAGGGCGTAGGCGGCGCCGGCCGGGCGG
>JANQGL010000163.1 GCA_028277325.1 Magnetospira sp. | reverse complement strand
CGCCGATGGCGGAGTCCGAGCCGCCGCTGCCGCGACCGAGCCTCACCCCGTTGCGGCCGACTCCGGCGCCGGAGCCGTTAAGGGACGCTCCGCCCCCGGGCGCCGAACCGACCACCGCCGACCCGGCGCCCGCGCCCCCGAGCGTGACCCCGCTGCGCCCCGCGCCGGCACCCGAGCCGGAGCCGGTCCGGATCGCGCCGCTGCGCGCCTCCGAGCCGCCGGCCGGGGTGGCGTCGCCGCGCCCGAAACCGCTGGCCCCGACGCCCGTGGCCGAGGCCGCGCCGGAGCCGGTCGCTGAACCGGTGCCGACTCCGCGCCCCGCGCCGGCCCCCGACCCGGAACCGGTGGTCGAGGTCGCCGCCGCGCGGCCGACCGCCGACACCCGTACCGGCCGCGTCGCCCTGCGCCTGCTCGAACACGGACGCGGACCGTCGATCGAGATCGCCTGGCCGGCCGGCCGGCGGGCGCGCGACGGCCTCTACGACCTGATGACCCGCTGCATGGGCATGACCACGGTGCTGCTGAGCCGCGACGGGCGGGTATTCGACCTGAGTTCGGACCGGCAGGGAACGCCGCCCGACCTGGACCGCTACAGCGGGTTCGCGCGCCAGGCCGACGGCCTGCTCCCGGCCCGTGAGTCGGCGATCCTGGGGCGTCTGCGGCAGCGCCACGCGGGCCGGCCCGGCCTGGCGCCGGCGCGCCTGTTCCCGCGCGCCCAGGACGCGGCGCTGCTCGGCGGCCTGAACCGGCTGGTCGGCCGGCCGATCGAGGACACGAAATGGATCGCGGCGCGCTACCGCCGTGACGGACGCGACGTTTTGGTGACCGACATCCAAGTGGACGGGCGCCGGGTGCCGGGCGTCGTTCATCTGCGGTCCGGCGCCTGCGTCGGGACGGGGAGGTGAGTCATGCGGAGTCCGGCGGGTCTTTGGTTGGCCGTCATCGCGAGTCTCGGGGTCGCCGCCTGCGCGAGCCCGCGCACCGTGGGCTGGGGAGAGGGCGGCGACGACCTGATCCGGCGCACCGTCGAGGCCCGCGCGGCGCCGGCCCTGCACGACGACCCTCCCGGCTGCGTGGCGGTGAAACCGCCGCTGACCGAGACCGGCGCGGCGGCCGACCCGGCGCTCGGCGAAACGGTGGCGCGCCACCTGACCGGCCGCGTCGACCGGGTGATCGGGCCGTTCGAGCGCCGGCGGACCGAACGGCGGATGGCGGTCAGCCTGTCCGACCGGCGCGGCGAGGTCGGTTTCGCGCGCGCCGCCGGCTGCGACCACGTGATCGACACCCGGGTGCTCGACACCGAGTCCGTCTATGCCCTGGTGTGGACCCGCGCCGCGGTGGGACTGCACCTGCGGCTGCGCCGGGCCGGCCACGAGGAGGTTCTGTGGGAGGCGCGTCACGTGGCCAGCCGGTCCGACGGCGGACTGCCGCTGTCGCCGGTGTCGGCCGTTGTGAACGTCGCCGAGGCGGGTATGATGGCCAATGACGATGACCTCCGGCCGTCGCTGACCGACGACGCCCTGCGGCGGATCGTGGCCACCTTGGACGATTTCCGGGGGCACGGCGGAACCGGCGTCGCGACCAGCGCCATCGCCCGGCGCTATGGGTTTTGACTGACCGATGGGGAGTGGACAGATGATCACACGGGTTCTCACGGCGGCCGCGATCGGCGGCATCCTGATCGGGGCCGCGCCGGCCCTTGCCGACGCCACCGGGCCGGACCCGGCCGCCATCGTCGAGGGACTGGCGCCGGTGACCGGCCTGGAAGGGGTGTCCGAAGCGCGCGCCGTCGACCTGGCGGTGGGCTTCGCGACCGGCTCGGCCGAATTGACGCCAGGCGGTCGGGCGCAGCTCGATTCCCTGGCCGCGGCGCTGGCCGATCCGCGCCTCGAAGGGCTGACCTTCGACGTCATCGGGCACACCGACGCGCGCGGCGCCGCCGACCTCAACCAGCGTCTGTCCGAGGCGCGGGCGCGGGCGGTGGCCGACTATCTGAGCCGGCGGCACGGCATCGATCCGGCCCGCCTCAGGGTCAGCGGCGAGGGCGAGACGCGGCCCAAGAATCCGTTCGACGCGTCGGCGGCCGAGAACCGGCGGGTGGAGATCCGCGCCTACCTGCCGCCCGAACCGATGGACGGCGAGAGCGGCGCCGGCGGCGCGATCACCGAATAGCCGGCCGGCCGGGATGCACTATCCCATCGCCGCCTTGAGCCCCTCGTCCAGCTTGTCCAGGAACCGCTGGGTGGTGAGCCAGCTCTGCTCGGGTCCGATGAGCAGCGCCAGGTCCTTGGTCATGTGGCCGGCCTCCACGGTGTCGATGCAGACCTTTTCCAGGGTCTCGGCGAACCGCACCACGTCGGGGGTGTCGTCGAAGGTGCCCCGGTAGTAGAGGCCGCGCGTCCAGGCGAAGATCGAGGCGATCGGGTTGGTCGAGGTTTCCTTGCCCTGCTGGTGCTGGCGGTAGTGGCGGGTCACCGTGCCGTGCGCCGCCTCGGCCTCCACCGTGTGGCCGTCGGGGGTCATCAGGACCGAGGTCATCAGGCCGAGCGAGCCGAAACCCTGGGCCACGGTATCGGACTGCACGTCGCCGTCGTAGTTCTTGCAGGCCCAGACGAAGCCGCCGTCCCACTTGAGCGCGCAGGCCACCATGTCGTCGATCAGCCGGTGCTCGTAGGTGATGCCCTTGGCCTCGAACGCCTCGGCGAACTCGGCCTCGAACACCTCCTGGAACAGGTCCTTGAAGCGCCCGTCGTAGGCCTTCATGATCGTGTTCTTGGTCGACATGTAGAGCGGCCAGCCCAGGTTCAGCGCATAGTTCATGCAGGCCCGGGCGAACCCGCGGATGGACTCGTCCAGGTTGTACATGGACATGGCGATGCCGCCTTCGGGGAAGTCGAACACCCGGTGCTCGACCGGTTCGCCGCCGTCGGCCGGCGTGAAGGTCATGGTCAGGGTGCCGGGCCCGGGGACCACCATGTCGGTCGCCCGGTACTGGTCGCCGAAGGCGTGGCGGCCGATGACGATCGGCTTGGTCCAGCCGGGCACCAGGCGCGGCACGTTGGAGCACAGGATCGGCTGCCGGAACACCGTGCCGCCGAGGATGTTGCGGATCGTCCCGTTGGGCGATTTCCACATCCTCTTGAGGCCGAACTCCTCGACCCGCGCCTCGTCCGGGGTGATGGTGGCGCACTTGACGCCGACCCGGTATTGCCTGATGGCGTTGGCGGCGTCGACGGTGATCCGGTCGTCGGTCTCGTCGCGCTTCTGGACCGACAGGTCGTAGTACTTCAGGTCGATGTCCAGGTAGGGCAGGATCAGCTTGTCCTTGATGAACTGCCAGATGATGCGGGTCATCTCGTCGCCGTCGAGCTCGACGACCGGATTGGCCACGGTGATTTTCGCCATGCGGTGGTCTCCCGTAATCATGGATGAGGACACGCATGCCGCCGAGGGATCGGGATCGGGCGGCCGTCGCGCGTCCGCAGGGGTGCGCCCCTCGTCAACCGGGATCGTCGAAGACGGCTCTGCGCGCGGACCGGGGCACCATAATGAGTTGCGTCCGGTCGCGCAAGATGATCCCGAGCCCGCGGACTCCGTCCGCCAACCGTTCGAGTTCCGCCTCGATGGCTACACAAAATAGTGGTAACTTGTGCCGTGGATAACGGGAAGGGCGAAGGCATGCGGCCTTGCGATCCGCCCGGCCTTCGCACGTGGGTTCGGCTAGGGCCTGTAGACAATCATCTTGGGAGCCTCGGTTCGTGCGAAATCGGCCCGG
>JANQGL010000056.1 GCA_028277325.1 Magnetospira sp. | reverse complement strand
AGATGTGCCAGGGCGCCGGCCGCGGCGCCGGCGGCGGCGTGCGACAGCGCTTCCAGCGGCAGCTCGCCGCGGCTGCGGAAGCCGTCCAGGCGACCCAGCGTGCCGACCCGGTTGAGCACGCCGGCCACCACGCCGTCGTCGTTGAGGCCCATCCAGGTCCCGCCGGCGGCGGCGTCGAAGCCGGCCACCACCCAGGGGGCGTCGTCCCAGTGGCGGGCCGGCGGCCGCCATGGCCGGCCGGCCATCTCGTCCCGGTTGCCGGCCAGGATCAACGGCCAGTCGGCGTCCGGACGGCGCAGGGCGATGATGCTGCACACGGCGTCCTCACGGGTGAATTGGCGTCATGTTTTTTCACCTTAACGCGGTTCGCGGGTTGCCGCTATAAAGGGGCACCCCGTCCCCCAATGCCAGCCGCCGGGAGCGATTCCCATGAGCGACGTTTTCCACGACCGGGAACAAGGTTTCGAGGCCAAGTACAAGCTGGACGAGGAAACCCGGTTCAAGGCGCTGTCGCGCCGCAACCGCAAGCTCGGCCTGTGGGCGGCCGAACGGCTCGGCCATGCCGGCGCGGACGCCGACGCCTATGCCCGCGAGGTGGTCGGCGCCAGTTTTTCCGAGCCCGGCGACGAGGACGTGATCGGCAAGGTGATGGCCGACCTGTCGGCGGCCGGCCGGCCGGCGTCGCGCGACGAGATCACCCACCGGCTGGAGCTCTTCTTCGCCGCCTCGATGCGCGAACTGGGGCACGACTACCCGCTGCCGCTCGGCGACGACCACCACCTCTGAGCCGGCGGCCCGGGATCAGGCGCAGAGGTCCAGCACCGCCTTCACCGCGTTGTCGGCGCCGTCGGCGATCTGCCCGATGGTGGCGTCCAGCATGTAGCAGGGCGAGGTCACGATCCGGTTTTCGGAGTCGACGACGACCTCGCCGTGGTCGGTTTCCCGGTGGCGGGCGCCCATCGCCTGGATGGCGCCGATGGTCCCCGGGTCCTTGCCGATGGTCACCGTCACCTCGCCCAGCACCCTGGCCACCACGGCCGGGCTGATGCACAGGGCGCCGATCGGCTTCTCGGCCGCGAAGGTGGCCTGGAGGGCGCTCGAGACGTCGGCGTTGACCTCGGCGTCGGGGCCGTCGAAGGCGATCCTGGAGAGGTTCTTGGCAGCCCCGAAGCCGCCCGGCAGGAACAGGGCGTCGTAGTCGGTCGGGTCGTAGCCGGTCAGCGGCTTCACGTCGCCGCGCGCGATGCGGGCCGATTCGACGAGCACGTTGCGGGTCTCCCCGGTCTCGGCGCCGGTCAGGTGGTCGACCACGTGGTGCTGGTCGATGTCGGGCGCGAAGCACTGGTATTGCGCGCCGTGCCGGTGGATGGCCAGCAGGCTGAGCACCGATTCGTGGATTTCCGCCCCGTCGTAGACCCCGCAGCCGGACAGGATGACGGCGATTCTCTTGGTGGCCATGGTCGGACCTCCCTCGCAGGTGAATTCCCGCGTCGAGCCTACTCAATCCGCCGGCGGTTGGCCACCGTCGACCCGGGTGTCCAGGGTAACGCCGTGGTCCCGGGGCCGCGCAGGATCACGCCCCGAACACCCGCTCGAAGATCGCGTCGACCCGCCTGGTGTGGTGGGCCAGCGAGTCCTCTTCGAAGAGCCTGGTCAGCTGCGCCACGTCGAGGACCTTGGCGAGGTCCGGGTCGGCGGCCAGGAAGAAGAACAGCCGGTTGTCGTGCTCGGCCGCCGCACGGTCCAGATCGTCCATCTCGGCCGGCCTGCCCGGATTGTCGGGATCGATGCCGAAGCTTCGCCAGACCCGCATGGCGTTGTGCTGCACGATCTTGTAGGCGTCCTCGCGGCCGACCCCGTTCTGGGTCAGGAACAGCAGCACCCGCTGCGCGTCGTGGATGCCGCCGAAGGCGTTCAGGTGGTCCAGCATGTTGTGCGGATAGACCACCAGCCTGGCGACCACCCCGGCCAGCCGGTCGAGCGCGAAGTCCAGGGTCACCGTGGCGTCGGGGGCGATCATCCGCTCCACCGACGAATGGGAGATGTCGCGCTCGTGCCACAGGGTCACGTTCTCCATCGCCGGGACCACCGCCGAACGGACCACCCGGGCCAGCCCGGTCAGGTTCTCGGTCAGGATCGGGTTGCGCTTGTGGGGCATCGCCGAGGAGCCCTTCTGGCCCGACGCGAAGTACTCCTGCGCCTCGCGCACCTCGGTGCGCTGCAGGTGGCGGATCTCGGTCGCCAGGTTCTCGACCGAGGCGGCGATCACCCCCAGGGTGGCGAAGAACATGGCGTGGCGGTCGCGCGGAATGACCTGGGTGGAGATCGGCTCCGGGGTCAGGCCCAGTTTCGCCGCGACGTGCATCTCCACGTGCGGGTCCAGGCTGGCGAAGGTGCCGACGGCGCCCGAGATGGCGCAGGTGGCGACCTCGGCGCGGGCCGCCTCCAGGCGCCGGCGGGCGCGCGCGAATTCGGCGTGGAAGCGGGCGAACTTCAGGCCCATGGTGGTCGGCTCGGCGTGGATGCCGTGCGAGCGGCCGATGCAGACCATGTGCCTGGTCTCGTGGGCGCGCGTCTTCAGGGCGTCGAGCAGGCGGTCGAGATCGGCCAGCAGAAGGTCGCCGGCCTGGGTCAGCTGCACCGCAAGGCAGGTGTCCAGCACGTCGCTGGACGTCATGCCCTGGTGGACGAACCGCGCCTCGTCGCCGACCTGTTCGGCCAGTTCGGTCAGGAAGGCGATCACGTCGTGCCGGGTTTCAAGTTCGATCTGGTCGATCCGCGCAATCCGCTCCGGGGTGTAGGGCTTGTCGCCGCGCTCCCAGACCGCCCAGGCGGCCTCGCGCGGGATCACCCCCAGGGCGGCCAGGGCGTCGCAGGCGTGGGCCTCGATCTCGAACCAGATGCGGAACTTGTTGGCCGGCTCCCAGATGGCGGCCATGTCGGGGCGGGAATACCGGGGGATCATTAAACTGGCTCCTCGACGTTGGAAGTGGAATTTGCCTGGAAGAAGACTTCATGCATCCGATCGTCACCGCGATCGAGGAGATCGCCGCCCATTGCGAGTCGTCGTCCGCCCGGTGATCCGGAACCATGCGCACGGCTCGCGCCCGCACCTCCGGTGAGTATCGATTCGATGTCTTCGTCATGGCTCCACCTTCTCAAGGTTCAGCGCCTCCGGCAATCCCGGGGCGGCTCATTGCGGCCAGATCGAGGACGTCAAAAGGGACCGGCAATTCCTGCTGCGCGGCATCGACAAAATCAGGGCCGAATGGGCCCTCCTGTGCGTCGCCCGCAACATGCCGAGGCCCCAAAGCGCCCGCCAAGAGGAATACACCGACCCCGCACAAGCGAAAAAACCCGCTCCGCAAACCGCGAAACCGGGGACCCGGTCAGGCGCCTGGCGTCCCCAGACAGGCCGCCGGCTCCGTGAACGCGTAGCCCAGGTCGCGCGCCACCGCCGGCTCGGTCACCCGGCCCCGGCAGACGTTGAGGCCGTTCATGAGGTGCGGGTCGTCGGACAGCGCCTGCCGCCAGCCCTTGTCGGCCAGGGCGAGGACGAACGGCAGGGTGGCGTTGTTCAGCGCCAGGGCGGAGGTGCGCGGCACCGCGCCGGGCATGTTGGCGACGCAGTAGTGCACCACCCCGTCGATCAGGTAGGTGGGATCCGCATGGGTGGTCGGCCGCGATGTCTCGAAACAGCCGCCCTGGTCGATCGCCACGTCGACCAGCACCGTCCCCTCGGCCATCGCCGCGACCTGATCGCGGGACACCAGCTTGGGCGCCGCCGCCCCCTTCGCCAGGACCGCGCCGATCACCAGGTCGGCCGCCAGCACCGCCGCCTCCAGGCTGGCCCGGGTGGCGTGCAGGGTGCGCAGCGCCGGCCCGAAGGTGTCGGCCAGGCGGTTCAGCACCCCGAGGTCGCGGTCGAGCACCGTCACCCGGGCCCCCAGGCCGAGCGCCATGCGGATCGCGTTGGCGCCGACCACCCCGCCGCCGATCACCGTCACCCGGCCCGGCGCCACCCCCGGCACCCCGCCCAGCAGCACCCCGGCACCGCCGTTCTCGCGCTCCAGGGCCTGCGCCCCGGCCTGCACCGCCAGCCGTCCGGCCACCTGCGACATCGGGGCCAGCAGCGGCAGGCCGCCCCGGGCGTCGGTCACCGTCTCGTAGGCGACGCAGACGGCGCCGCTGTTCACCAGGTCCCCCGTCTGTTCGGGGTCGGGCGCCAGGTGCAGGAAGGTGAACAGGATCTGGTCCTCGCGCAGCATCGCCCGCTCGACCGCCTGCGGCTCCTTCACCTTGACGATCATCTCGGCCCACGCGAACACCTCCTCGGCACTGTCCACCACCTCCGCTCCGGCCGCCCGGTAGGCCCGATCCGGCTGCCCGATGCCGGCTCCGGCCATCGTCTCGACGGTCACCCGGTGGCCGTGATGGACCAGTTCGCGGACGCTGTCGGGGGTCAGCCCGACACGGTATTCATGGGTCTTGATTTCCTTCGGCACGCCGACCCGCATGGATGGCCTCCTCATGGCACGAAGGCGCGGCACCGCGCCCTCCGATACGAATATACAGAATGGGACAGCCCCCACAGGATAATATGGGGTGGCCGGCCGGCCGCGTCAGGGGGCCGGCGGCCGCAGGGTCAGGTACAGGTGCTTGACCCAGGAGAGTCCTTCGCGGCCGTGCGCGACCCACCACGACAGGCGCCCGTCGGACGCCCCCCGGGGCACCGGGTGACCGTCCACGTGCAGCCCGTGGCGGCGGAACATGTCGCGCGCCCGCGGCAGGTGGAAGGAGTCGCTGACCACCAGCAGGCGCGACCACCCGCGCGCCTCGGCCAGGATCGCCGCCTGGCGGGCGTTCTGCCAGGTGTTGCGCGACTCCGCCTCCACAACCAGGGCCGCCTCCGGCACCCCGGCAGCGACCGCCAGGTCGGCCATCACCCGGGCCTCCGGGGCCGGATGGCCGACCGCGCCGCCGCTCATCACCAGCAGCGGCGCCACCCCGCGGCGATGGAGGTCCACCGCCGCCGCCACCCGGCGCGCCAGGGCGGCGCTCGGCCTGCCGTCGGGCAGCACCATGGCCCCCAGCACCACCGCCGCGTCGTAGCGACTCATGAGCGTCCGTCGGCCACGTGCAGGCCGATCACGCCGAGGACGATCAGTCCGATGGACGCCAGCTTGAGCAGGGTCGCCGGCTCGTGGAACCACAGAATGCCGATGACCGCCACCAGGGCGGTGCCGACTCCGGCCCAGACCGCGTAGGCGACTCCCAGGTCCAGATACTTCATCACCAGGATCAGCAGGCTGAACGCGCAGGCGTAGAACACGAACACCAGCACCGTGGGCACCGGGTTGCTGAACCCGTCGGAGAACTTCATCGCCGTCGTGCCCGCCACCTCCAGGGCGATGGCCAGGCTCAGCCACAGCCAGCCCATGTCAGGTCTCCTCGGCGAATTCGCGGCGGATCGCCGCGCCGTGGGCGTCGGGCGCCGGAACCGCGCGGCGCGCCGGAGCCTCGCCGGCCCGGCGGACCGGCGGCGCCGGCAGGTCGACCGGGCCGCTCGGGGTGTCGGCGGTGACCCGGCGCAGGGCCGGATGCCGGGCCAGGCCGTCGATGCCGTTGAACATCCCGTAAGCGGTGCGGGCCTTTTCCAGCAGCGGCCGCAGGTCGGCGAGGTCCAGGTCGGCGATCCGCGCCGCCACCGCCGCGTCCAGGTCGTCGCGGCGGGCGACCCGGTCGGGATTGGTGACGTAGGGGCCGCCGGTCGCCCAGTCGGGCCGCGCCAGGACCACGTCGCAGAACGCCGACCATTCGCGGTCGTTCTGGATCGAGATCATCACCGAGGTGCCGTCGCGGGTTTCGAACACCCCGTAGGGCGCGATCGACGGATGGCGCAGGCCGACGCGGGGCGGCGGCGTTCCGGTGTGCTCGTAGTGCAGGAGCGGCACCGCCATCCAGTCGGCCATGCCGTCGAACAGCGACACCGCGAGGTGGCCGCCCTCGCCGGTGCGCCCGCGCCGGAGAAGGGCCTCCAGGATGCCCTGATAGGCGGCCATGCCGGCCGCGATGTCGCACACCGAGACGCCGACCCGCCCCGGGGCGTCCGGGGAGCCGGTCAACGAACAGAGGCCGCTTTCCGCCTGCACCAGCAGGTCGTAGGCCTTCATGTCGCGGTAGGGGTTGTCCTCGCCGTAACCGGAGATGGAGCAGGTGATCAGGCGCCGGTTGGCGGCCCGCAGGTCCTCCGGATCGAGCCCGGCGCGCGCCGCGGCGCCGGGCGCCAGGTTCTGCAGGAACACGTCGGCCCGCCCGATCATGCGCCGCGCCAGGGCGAGGTCGGCCGGGTCCTTGATGTCGAGCACGATCGACTCCTTGCCCCGGTTGAGCCACACGAAAACGGCGCTCTCGCCGTGCACCACGCGGTCGTAATGGCGGGCGAAGTCGCCGCCGGCGCGCTCGATCTTGACCACCCGCGCCCCGGCGTCGGCCAGCCGCCCCGAGCAGTAGGGCGCCGCCACCGCCTGCTCGAGAGCCACCGCCAGAATGCCGTCGAGCGGCCCGCTCATGGGCGGCACGCCCGCAGCCGGGTCACCTTGGCGGGACCGCAATGCAGGCGCCCCTCGAACAGGTCGATTTCCACCTCGTCGAGCGCCTCGATCTCCAGATCGGCGAAATCGCCGCGCAGCATGTCGGCCGAATAGAGCATCTCCTCGACCGGCGGACCGCCGGTTCCGTAGGCCAGCTGGTCCGGGTGAAAGGCCTCCATGACCAGCCGTCCGTCCGGCTTGAGGGCCGCCGCCATGGCGGCATGCATGGCCGGCCGATCGGCCGGGAAGAAATGAATGTAGAGCGCCGCCACGATGTCGAACGCGGCGACCGGCCAGGCCCACTGCCGCAGGTCCGCCACCTCGGTCCGCAGGGCCACGCCGTGCCGCTCGGCCAGCCGGCGCGCCTTGATGATCCCGTTCTCGGCCCCGTCCACCGACAGCACGTCCAGTCCCTGGCGGGCCAGCCACACCCCGTTGCGGCCCTCGCCGTCGGCCACCGCCAGGGCCGTCATCCCGGGCGCGAGGACATCCGCGCAGGAGACCAGGAACCCGTTCGGCTCGGTCCCGTAGACGTAGCCCTCGGTGGCGAATCGTTCGTTCCAGGTTGGTGGCATCGGCGACTCCCCCTCGGTCCTCTCCCACCCAATCTGTAACCCCGAAGGCATCTTGTCCAGCGAGGCCCGACGGGATACACCCGAAGCGGCAACCGGGAGGGCCGTTATGCAAATCATCCGCAACGCCGAGAAGCTGGTCGAGACCCTGGACCTGGACGGCAGGCGGGTGCTCGACGTGGGCTGCGGACCGGGTGCGGTGGCCCGCCTGATGGCCCGCCACGGGGCGCGGGTGGTCGGCCTGGAGATCAGCCCGCAGCAACTGGCCGACGCCATGGCGGAGCCCGACGAGTCGATCCGCTACGTGGCCGGGCGCGGCGAGGCGCTCCCGTTCCCCGACCGCGGCTTCGATCTGGTGGTGCTGTTCAACAGCCTGCACCACATCCCGCCGGCCGCCATGGACCCGGCCCTGGCCGAGGCGGCGCGGGTGCTGGTGCCGGGCGGCCATGTCTATATCTCCGAGCCGGTGGCCGACGGCGATTTCTTCCACCTGATGCAGCCGGTGGACGACGAAACCGAGGTGCGCGCCCTGGCCCTGGCCGCGATCGGCCGGGCCGGCGCCCTGGGGCTGCGCGAACTGCGCCGCGAGACCTACCTGAACCCGGCGCGCTACCCGGACTTCGAGGCGTTCCGCCATCGCATCACCGCGATCAACCCGGAGCGGCGGGCCGCCTTCGACCGCCTGGACGCCCGGCTGCGGGCCGACTTCGCGGCCTACGGGGAACGGCGCGACGCCGGCGTCTGGTTCCAACAGCCGACCCGCATGCACCTGCTGGCGCGCGCATAGGGCGCCCGTCCCCCAGGGTTCGGACGCGGGCGGTCGAGACGGCCTGGTTCATGCGCGGAGCCCCGGCCTTCCACCAGGGTCCGCGGCCGCTGCGGGCGGACTTCGATGCCCGCGCCTTGTCGAGCGCCGGTTCCCGATCGGGGCCCAGCGGCACCCGGAGTTCCCGGTGTTCGATTCGGGCCGACCGCGCGCGATCCGACCCGAACGCCGAATCCCCTTAGGGCATGACTCCCCGGCCGTCCGGCGTGCGGCCCTCGGCACCGACCTCGTACAGCGCGCCGGTCGATGGGAACTTGAAGGAACCGTAGCGCAGCACCAGGGCCCCCAGGGCCAGCAGCAGGATGGCGCCGCAGATCAGGAGGATTCCCATGTCCGGCACGTGGTGGGTGCCGATATGGCCGATCAGCATGCGGGTCAGCGCGGTGATCGCCACGTAGATCAGGAACCGCACCGGCATGTGCTTGGTCTTGAAATAGATGCCGACCATCGCTCCCAGTTCGAGGTAGATGAACAGCAGCAGGATATCCTCGATGCTGGCGTGAATGCCGTTATCGACGGTGTCGAACCCGAAGATGTGCAGGAACGTGATCACCGCCGACCACATGATGGTGATCCCGATCGCGAACAGGGCCAGGATGTGGAAGGTATCCACCATCGAGTTCCCGACCGCGTCGGCATAGCGATGGATTCTTTCGTTCAGGTGATTGGACTGTTCGATGATGTCGCTCATCGGCTCCCCCGATCAAACGCGTTGTCGCGGCGCATGATGCCCGAACCACCGCGCCCTTGTCCATCGGAGGACGTTGGCCGGCGGAGGCTTGATCGGGCCGGGGCGGCGCCCGATAATCCGCCGGGGAAACGTCGGCGGGGGCGCCTGCGATGCGCAACATGATCATCGGAATCGTGATCGGCCTGGTGGTCGGGATGGTGGTCGGCAGTTCGGTCATCGCGCCACGCCTGACCACCGCCATGTCGCCGCCGGGCGCCGCACCCGCCGCGCCGGCGGTCCCGGCCATCAAGACGGTCCGCGCCCCCGACCACCGCTGGAACCTGGCCAGCACCTATCCGGACGACATGCCGCTGTACGGCGCCCTGGTCGACCGCCTGTCGACCCGGCTCCACGAGGCGCTGGAAGGCCGCCTGGACCTGCGCGTCTACAAGCCCGACTCCATCGTGCCGGTGGACGGCGTGCTGGACGCGGTGGCGGACGGCCGCATCGACGCCACCTTCGCCTCGCCCGATCGCTGGACCGGGGAGTCGCCGGTCCTCGGTCTGTTCGGCGGCGCCCCGTTCGGACCGCCGCCCTGGGTCCTGCTGAGCTGGTATCGGACCGGCGGCGGCGTCGCGTTCCACGCCGCCGCCTATGCCGACATCGGAGTCGTCGGCCTGCCCTGCGGGCTCGACGGGCCGCAGGTGCCGGGCTGGTTCCGCCGCCCGCTGACCGGCGTCGAGTCGTTCAGGGATCTGCGGGTCGCGGCGTCCGGCCTGGAGGCCGAGGTGCTGCGCGGCCTGGGCGCCCAGGTGACCCGTCTGGCGATGACCGACCTGGTGCCGGCCCTGAAACTGCACGCGGTCGACGCGGTGTTCGGCAAGACCCCGGCGGCCGATCGATCGATCGGTCTGGGCCGCACCGCGCCGCATACCTACTGGCCGTCGTGGCACCACCAGGGCGGCCTGCTCGACCTGGTCGTCAACCGGGAGGCCTGGGAGGCGCTCGATCCCTCCGCCCAGGCCTCGCTGCGGGCAATTTGCGAGGCCAACCTGGCGGAAGGCCTGGCGGCGGCCGAGAACCAGTTCGGGGCGCTGAAGGACATGCAGAAGGCCGGATTCAAGGCGCGCCCCTGGCCGCCCGAGGTGCTGGCGGCGCTGCGCGCCGAATGGACGGCGGTGGCCGAGCGGCTGGCCGAGGACGACCCCACCTTCGAAAAGGCGGCGCGGTCGCTCGACCGGTTCCTCGCCACGCACGAGATCTGGCGCGACCTGAGCGTCCTTCCGGCGCCGGAATAGGCCGCCGCGCCGGCCCGTCGAGGCGAGACTTGCAACACAGGAACCCCTCGACAATAATGCGCCACTTTCAAGAGCCCAAAGGACGAGGAGAGACGTCAACCATGAAAGCGTTCAAGACCCCGATCATCGGCACCGCCCTGGCCGTCGCGATGGTCGCCGCCGCCGGTTCCGCCCAGGCCGGCGATGCCGCCGCCGGCAAGAAGGTGTTCAAGCAGTGCGCCGCCTGCCACACCGTCAAGGAAGGCAAGAACCGGGTCGGCCCGAGCCTCTATGGGGTGATCGGCCGCGAGTCCGGCAGCGCGCCGAAGTTCCGCTATTCGAAGGCGATGAAGGCGCTCGGCATCACCTGGACCGAGGGAAACATCGCCAAATACCTGATGGATCCCAAGGGCTTCGTGCCGAAGAACAAGATGGCCTTCAACGGCCTGACCGACCAGAAGGACATCGCGGACGTCCTGGCCTACATCGCGCAGGAATCCGGCCAGTAGGTTTCGGTCCTCGGACCGATCCCCGAAAAAACACCGCCCGGCGTCGCCGGCGGTGTTTTTTGTTCGGTGCGCCCGGCATGGCGCGTAGCGCCGAGACTGGCGCTGCCCGGACCGCTGTGGTGGCGGTCCGGGCGACTTGGGGGTGGAAGTCCCCTGCGGACCCTGGTGACGGG